>DATGOS010000530.1:0-4656 GCA_035305725.1 Cyclobacteriaceae bacterium | reverse complement strand
AAGGATATCATCAATTTTTTTGTTCACGGAGATCACATCGTCATGTTCAGTAATCGCAAATTCATGGGATGCCAAAATTTTTCCTCCGTCTACGGTGACGTCCAGCAGAAAGTAAGTTACGGCTGATGTTTTGTCCCCGTTTTTTAAAGCCCATAACGTAGGCAGCGCGCCACGGTATTTGGGCAAGGGAGAAGGGTGGACGTTAATACATCCGAGTCTTGGCAGCTCTACGATTTCTTTGGGAAGTATTTTCCATACGTTCACGATAAAGAGACTTATTTTCTTTTCCACTACAAATTTTTTAAGCGTAGAAATGTCCTTGTAGGCTATGATTTTGATTTCTTTTTTAATTAGCAGATCCAGATAACCACTATAGCGGTGAAACAGACCCGAGGACAGCGGTCTAAGCACCTGAAAAATTACGTTGAGGAGGGATTTCAATGTTCCGTGCCTGTCATTCAGGTGCAGATAGTACACGGATTTAAAAAGTAGATTGATCGGATTATAAGTGTGGAATTTCAGAAAATCTCCGATCTTGGCGACTGCCTGTACTTTAAATCTTGAATCATCGGTTAAAACGGAAAGCGCGTTTGTGTCCTTGCCAAAATATACAACATTGACGGTCTCCACGGTTTTCATCCAACCTATAATAAAAGCTTGTTCAGCCTGGGGTTGTTTGGATAATCTTTCTCGATTTTAATCTGTATGTGCTTTTTCGCATGATGGGCTGCCACAATCCCACCATCCTACAGATATTTTCGGCGAAGGAAGCGCCTTCCAAAAATCCGAATCTAGGTATGACGTAAGGATCGTCCAGCACTTTTTTGGTCAAATATTTGGGCTGGTTGGTGAAGGCCAATTTATATCCTAGCTTCCTCAGAATCGCTTTTTCACGGTTGCCAAAATCACCGTTTGGATAGGCAAATGAGGTGACTGCCGTTCCCGTCCAGGTTTCCAGTCTTTTTCTTGAATCCGTTAATTCCCGATACACGGTTTCCTCATCGCAATTGGGAAGAATGGGGTGGGTATGGGTATGGCCGCCAATGGTAATCTCTTCAGTCCGGGAAATTTTTCGAACCTGCTCGATGTTCAGTGCTTCCCGGTCCACGACCACTTCCTCTTTCAGTCTGTTAATAAGGGCAAGCCTTTGCTCGTTGGGTATTTTTTTCAGGCTGTTTTTCTTAGGCACTTCCCGATCGTTTTTTTTTGCCTCATTGATGTAGGTCCACCAGTAGGCGCCTTCTTCCACCGGTTCGGTGGACACAAAGATCGTCACAGGCACTCTGTATTTTTTCGCGACTTCAACGACATTGAGTTCATTAGACAACCAACCATCGTCCACCGATAAAAACACCGCTCCTTTTGGAAAGGGCATCCTGCCTTCTGCAATTTCACCAAGCTGATATTCATTCAAAAAGGTGAAATTATTTTTTAAGAGCCACTTGATGCATTTTTCAAATTCCTTTCTGGAAGGATTATGAAAGTAGATGGACAATATATAATCTCCCCTCAAAGCCCGCTTTTTGGCCCTGTCAACAAAACCGCATAGAATCAATATGCTTGAGAAAAACCAAGCAAGGCAGTTTCTGGTAAGTGTTATCATCATTTTTGTAATTCCTGTTCCACTGCCTGGATAAGTTGTCGCGACGTCTGCGCCATTTTCAAGTCCAGGGCCCCTGAGCATCCAATCTTTAAAGAAAACTTCCTTTGCTGTCTCGGCAGACTGTAAAGGATTACCTCTAAATTAGTTTTTTCGATATTTGGATTACTGATATTTACTCTCTTTAAAAAGTTATGCCTTTTGCCGGAAATTATCTTCTTTTATTCGATAAATAAAGTAAAATTCCACCAGTGGCAGTCCTTCCGGGTGACTCTCAAACAAATCGATACTAGCCAGCTTTTTCCGAAAAAATTTACATTTTTTCAAGCCTCAATTGCAGAACGTCCTTAGTTGAACCAAATACAAATATAAAGAAAACCCGTGTTATTTGGGGAGAATTTTTTGTGTTTATTTAAAGTTAGGCAATTTTTTCCATACTTTATTTAATCTTCCGGTTAAGCTAAACTCCATAATTTGGAGAGTCGGCATATTTTCATTTTTCTGACAGAATGGGGATGAAGATAAAAAAAGATGCAGCCATAAAAGACTGCATCTTTGACAGGTAAAAAAATCAAGCGGGGCGAACCCGGTTTCCGGGTGACCTGTCCGCTATTATTTTTGTACCGTAAAATGAACTACCTGGCTACCCACAACCTGGCCAGATGCTTTCGTTCCCGTATAAGTGGTTATTCGTAGGGAATAGTTGCCCGCGGTCAGGCCAGGGCCATAGTAATAATTTCCCTTCGAGTCATCTCCAAAAAGGGCGTATGGAGCTGCATTGTCGATATAGGTATAGGTTTTGGCCCCACTCAGTTCGAACTTCACGCTGCCGGCGCCATCCACGTCCGCGCGAACGGAGATTTTATGCGTTCCCTGCGCACTTAGGCTTATGGTTGCCCCACTGGTCAGGGACGTGATATCCTTGTCAACCTGGGCATTTACGAAGGTCAATCCTGTAATTCCCGACCCGGAGTCCACAGGGTCTACGGCTGGTAAAGATTCCTTTTTGTCCTGCTTGACAGGGCTTTCCGGCTTTTGTACCGGCTCTGGACTCAATTGGGTACTGCTTGCGTTGTTGATGGTAAAATTAACGGTTTGGGTCCCGATTACAGAACCGGAACCTTTCCGGCCAGTGTAGGTGGTGACTTTCAGGCTGTATTTTCCCTCTGCCAGACCGGGGCCGTAGTAGTAATTACCTTTCGAATCATCTCCAAAAAGCGCAAATGGTGCGGCGTTGTCAATATAGGTGTAGGACTTGGCGCCACTCAGTTCGAACTTCACACTCCCCACGTCATTAGCGCTTACCTGGGCACGTACAGAAATCTTATATGTTCCTTGTTCTACCAAGCTAAGCGTTCCTCCGTCCAGGAGAGGGTTGATGTCTTTGTCTGTATGGGCATTAATGAAAACCAATCCCGCGGTTCCGGATTCCGAAGTTTCCGTTTCGGTAGCAGGGACTTTATTTTCTGCTTCGGGCTGGGTTTGTGGCTCTTTTTCCGTGATAGGCTTCTTTTCCGGTTGATTGTCAGCTTCAGGAACTGAAGGTGTTCCCAATCCACCCTTCATGATTTCCAGGGATGTGTTTTGATCCCCTACCCGCACATTGTCGAAATACAGTACTCGCTTGCTCGTGGTTGTCTTGGCGCTTGCCCATTCAGATTTATAAATACCGATTTTCCACTTGGGCAAAGGATCATTGTTTATATTTCTGCCTTTGAGGTCGATGAGGTTCTGGTTGTTTATCCATATTTGGGTGAGGCCGTCAGATCCGTAAGAATGGACCATGTGGACCACGAAGGTGTTCCAGGTATCCTTTTCAATTAAACCCAAATCATAATCGGTTTTTTTGCCGTCGATATAGAATCTCCAAAGAAACCTTCCGTTTTTTATCCTGATTGCCGCAGAGGCATTTCCGTTTTGATGCCATTGATTGATTACTTCGTCATCATCTTCATCGATATAATCCTTCGGCACATACAATTCGAAGGCGTACCAGGTGTCCTTCCCGATGTGGCCGTCTTCACCCTTTACGATGGTGATCTCCGCACGGCGGCTTCCTTTCACCGTAGGGTCATTGTCCCTCAATTCGACTCTTGCGGATTTGCCAGAGGCGCCGGGTCTGTTTACGAAGGTCAGCGAGTGTGACGCGCCGACTTCCAAGCCATGTGCGGTGGAAAAGGGCTGGTTCCCTTCGAAGGTCTCTTCAAAGATCCATGCTTCACCTAGCCTATAATTCGCCCCGGGATCCTGGGTGGCGTTTAATTGGTCTTCCAGGCCGTTCTGATTGTGTACGATGGGTTCTTCCATGGCGGTCATCTCACAGGAGACTGTTCCCAGAATCAAAAGAGGGATGCCCAACAATTTTGCGACCGTGCTTTTTACTCGTGTGTTCATTATTGTATAAATTGATTTTATCGTTTCAGTTTTCATTGTGAATGTTCTTCCACAGGGAGCAGAACCCGGGACCGGATCCGCCATTTTCACTTCTTTTTGTCCAGGTATTTTTGCCATTGCCGGATGTTTAAATGTATTTTGAGATTTAGAATAAAATTTTATGGATTTCGAATACAACTTTATGATATTCTGAAATTGTACCGTACGCCTCCAATAAACAAAGTAATATTTTAAAAAAAAATAATTGATGATTTTTTTTTGATCCTGTAAAATATCTGTTCGAATGTGTGTTCGTATAAATCAGTGGATGAACCCACTGTGGAAAAGAAGCGAAAACGGCGTTGAAAGACTGCCCCGGGCAACATAACGGATCGGGTAGGGGTAAAAAATTAGGATAGTATGATGGTTAAAGAAGCCGGGTCTTTGCCGGAATTTTTTCTATGCTGAGTAAGACTTGGTTTTCCGCAGGCAGCATTGATTGGACTAGTCTGGGAACATCGTTACCTGCGAAAGTTATTTTTCGCAGTCGGTTTCAGTCGTTTACCTTTGACTTTATGTGGGATTTTTACGCGGAGGAAACATTGGGAATAGACAAAAAAATAAGGCCGCCAGTGGCAGCCTTATTTTTTATACGAGAACGACTTTTGGGATTTTTTATTTTA
>DATGOS010000529.1:0-2507 GCA_035305725.1 Cyclobacteriaceae bacterium | reverse complement strand
TTTATTTAAAGCAGGGCGCCATTATCGCGTTTACCGGCGCTTTGGCGGGCCTAACCCTCGGTTATCTCATTTGCCTGCTTCAGGATACTTTTGGATTGGTGTCCCTTGGCGTTACCTCCTCCATCGTGGAGAGTTATCCCGTGAAGATGATCTGGACAGACTTTTTCTTCACGAGCCTGAGCGTGGTCGCCATCACCTTTCTGGCTTCATACCGGCCCGCTTTAATAGCCTCAAGGGTAAAAACTGTAGACCATCTATAAATCGCAGATATCATACAGCACATCGGGATCCGCGCGGGGATGATATAGGATACGGATCTGATCCATGCGTTTTTTACAAAAGTAAGGCTGGATTTAATTTTCCTTCAATAAATGTGTATTTTGCGGGCTATTGAATTTTGACAATAGTTACCTCAATAGCGGTTCTCTTCCGTTAATCACGAATATTTATGAGAGTTTCTTCAGAGAAACCATTTGAAATCGTCTATGCCCTCTTCAACCACGAGTACCTCGGGATCCTGTTTGAATCCTTTGCCGTACAACTTGACGAAAAGGGCAATTATTCTCTTGCCTATCAGAACATCTCCTCAAAAAACGCAGCTGAATTTTCCGCTGGCCTGGACACATTGGATTATGAGCTCATCAAGCTGATGGACAACATGCAGCAGGAGACCATCGTCAAAAAATTCAACACAAAAAATGCAAAGCCAAAGGATTTCCTAAGGAAGGTTTTTGAAGAACAGGCATCCAACGCATCTTTTATAGAAATCCAGAAACAATTGGAACACCGGCTGGAAATCATACGGTCCAAGATACTGGCTAAATTGAGCGGGCGACGTTTGTTTGAGATGGGTAATGACGGGAACCCTGTATGGAAAGAGATAGATATAATGCCCAAACGGGCTTCGGTTTTGTTTCATTTTAGGAGAAACGAAGAAAATACCCATTACTTTCCCACCATAAAATACGATGGAGAAAAGCTGGACTGGCAATACAGGGGGGGCTATTTGGTCTGCAAGGAGCCGGCCTGGCTGGTGGTGGAAAACAGCCTCTACAGTTTTGAAAAAAATGTGGACGGAAAAAAACTTATGCCTTTTCTCAACAAAAAATTTATTGTTGTACCCCGGAAGGTGGAAAAGGCCTACTATGAAAAATTTGTAAAACCATTGGTCTCTTCCTTTGACGTATATGCAAAAGGATTCGAAATCAAGGTGGAGCGGTATCGGCCCCAACCGTTATTGAGCCTGAGTATCCTTCAAAGTACCCGATCGATGGACCTTTTTGCCTCAAATGAGGAAACAGAACAAGAGGGCCAGATAGTGTTTGACCTGAAGTTTAAGTACGGTGATTACGCCTTCAGGGCGGATCAGAAGGCAGCCAGCAACGTGGAACTTGAACAACGGGAGGATAACTATATTTTTTACAAAGTGATCAGGGATCTGGAGAAAGAAAAATCCTATGGGGATTATTTAAAGACCCTCGGGCTGCCGGTACGGTCCTCCAGGCTTTCCATGGAAAAAGCACAGGCATTTGACTGGATCAACCTGAACCGTGAGGCCCTCGAGCAGCGCGGGGTAGAGATTTTCCAGAATACCAACCAGACAGGGAACCGGTATTTTTTGGGCAGGGCCTCTATATCCGTGGAGGTAAACGAAAATATTGACTGGTTTGATGTGAAGGCAGTCATCGAGTTTGGCGAATTTAAAATACCGTTTTCCCAAATCCGTAAGATGGTGGTTCAGGGAAAGTCTGAGTTTAAATTGCCTAACGGGGAAATTGCCGTGATTCCCAAATCCTGGTTTGCCAATTATTCAGAGATGTTTTCTTTTATGGAGGAGGAACGGAAGTCCAACGGGGCGGTAATTCTCAAGAAACATCATGTAGCACTGGCTAGCGAACTGAAGAATGGAAACCTGATCAAGTTAAATTTAAGCGAAAAACTTCAAAGGCTCAGGGATTTTTCTTTTGTAGGCGATTATGAACTGCCGGTTTCCTTTCACGGCACCCTAAGACCATATCAAAAGGCTGGTTATGACTGGCTACTTTTTTTAAATGAATTTAAATTCGGGGGTTGTTTGGCCGATGACATGGGCTTGGGTAAAACCGTGCAAACCCTGGCACTGCTTGCCAAAGAACACGAAAAGAACCCGGATTCTACTTCTTTGCTCGTGATGCCCACTTCCCTGATATACAACTGGGAACTGGAGGCCCGGAAATTTACCCCCCACTTAAAAATTCTGGTGTACACCGGCACCCAGCGGGTCAAGGACAGCAGTATCTTCGGCGACTATGACCTGATACTCACCTCCTATGGCATTACCAGGCTGGATGTAGATATTTTTAGGGAATTTTATTTTAATTATGTTATTTTAGATGAGTCCCAGGCCATCAAAAATCCCGGAAGTATTATTACCAAAGCCGTGAATACTTTATCATGCAAAAACAGGCTGATTCTGACCGGGACGCCCGTGGAAAACGGAACCATGGATCTCTGGTCGCAAATGAATT
>DATGOS010000528.1:0-4122 GCA_035305725.1 Cyclobacteriaceae bacterium | reverse complement strand
TTGACCGAAAAAAACGCAAACTGATCCCTGTAAATGTCCGAAACGGCTTTCTCCTTTCCCGTGTTTCTGACCACGCTGATCCTTTCTCTGTAAGCGGCGTCTGTAAATCCTCCCGCGTATTGCAGTACGTCCTGTAAGCTTTCCCCGGGCGCTGTTTCAAAAACAGCTGGCCTTTTCACTTCTCCCTCTATTTCCACCCTTGCAGAATAGGGCTCCACCAAAATTACGTCCTGGTCCTGCAATTGTTGGTTTAAGTTGGCAAGGCCCTCGGTCAGGAATTTATAAATGTCAATGTCGGCAATTTCCTGGTTGTTCCGGATCAATTTAACGTTTCTCATGGTACCGTTTTCATTGGGCCCACCTGCGGCATAGAGCGCGTTAAATACCGTGCTGAAGGCACTGAGGGTAAAGGTGCCGGGTAATCTCAACTCCCCCACCAGATGGACCTGGATGGTCCTGATATTACCCAGGGAAATCTGTAAAAACGTATTGGGACTGCTCCCCGTGAGGCCAGTGAAATATTTCGACAACCTGGACCTGATCACCTTGGAAGCTTCTTCAATGGTCAGTCCCGATACGCTTATGGGTCCGATATTTTCCAGGATGAGGTTGCCATCGGGGGTGACATTGGCCTCATAATAACGTTCGGATTGCCCATAGACATCAATATATAGCATATCTCCCGGCCCCAGCACATAATGTTGCGGAGTGGCCATATTTAAGTTAGGCTCAAAAGTCAGCCTTCTGTTTTTGTTGTAAAACAATTCCATCCCAAAAATTTTAGATGCTTCCTCACTCACCTCCATCTGGTCCTGAAACTTAAAGAGCCCCTGTGTGATTTCGTTAAAATTCACTTGCTTACGGGGTTCTCTTTTGGAGGCCTCACGACCGCGGCCAGTTCCGCCCACATCTATGTCCTCCAGCCTTTTTCTCAGTTTTTCCAACTCTTCTGTGGGGACACCCCGAACCCTTGCCATCTGCAGTAGCTCAGCTTCCGTCAAGCCAGATTCCGTGGCCCTTCTGAGCAGTTCCTCCAGTTGGGCATCTGAAAGATCATCTACGCGGATGGTCGAGATATCCGGCAAGGTCTGGGCACCCACATCTGATGTCCCAAAGGCCATTAAAAGAAAAACCCCAACAAGAAAAGTGAGGATTGGTTTTTTCAATAAAGGAAGCATGGAATATAATTGAGTATTTTTGTGAAAAGTACAAACAGCTTCGCCACTTCGGTCCCATAGCGGGCGAAATCGGCCGGATTACTGAATGAACGGCAATTGTAAGGAATAAACAACTGCAAAGATAATTATTCAATTGTTTTGCAGGGGGTTCTGCGGGATTAATTGCGGAAAGGGCATGGCTCCTCTGTGGTCCTGAAGTGTTTAATAACAAACATGCGTCATAATCTAATAATATATATGACCAAAAACAGTTGGTATAAGTGAAAAAACATTACTTCAGCATATGAATTTGAAACATCTTTTTTTATTGATGACCCTGCTTGCCGCCTTCTCCTGTAAGAAAAAAGACGCAGGCTGCGAACTTTCGGAAGAAATACTTCAAATCTCCCTGGACATCAACATCGAAAGGATGGAAAACGCAATGTACGAAGCCAGGTCTAAGGAACAGATCGAAACCATTCTAGAGGATCATCCGGAATTTACAGCGCTTTACCTGCAGGAAGGCCTGTATGAAAGCAGGGAGACTCTGGTAGATGAGCTGTTCAACATGAGCCGGGACACCGCCTTCCTTGAACTTTATGAAGAGGTAAAGGACTATTACGGGGATGTCACAGAAATTGAGGAGGATTTGGAAAACGCGTTCAAATATGTCCGCTACCATTTCCCGGATTTTGAAGTGCCCATGGTGTATACTTTCGTAAGCGGCTTTACTTCCGACCTGTTCATAGACGAGAAAATCATCGTCATCGGCCTGGATTATTTTTTGCCGGCAGACCACCGCTTTCAGCCGCCAAACCTCCCCCAATACATTGCCAGGCGATACCAAAAGGATTATATCGTGGCTACCTTAATGGTCGCACTTTCCGCCCAGTTTAACCGAACTGATATGGGCGACAACACGCTTTTGGCGGAAATGATTTATTACGGAAAAGCCTATCATTTTGCCAAAACAATGATGCCCTGCACGCCCGATGAATACATCATTGGGTACACCACAGAAGAAATCCGGGCTAGTTATGCCAATGAAGAGCTGATTTGGTCACATTTTATTGAAAACGAAGTGTTGTTTGAAACCAATCCCTTTGAAATCAGAAAATACACGGGTGAAGCCCCGTTTACGGATGCCATCAGTATGGAGGCTCCAGGGAGGCTGGGGCGTTGGATTGGCTGGAATATCGTCGATGACTATTACTTCAACAATGCGGTATCTATCGCGACACTGATGGAAGAGCGGGATTCGGATTTGATTTTCAGGCAATCCGGATATCGGCCTCGCCGTTAGCATTTCCGTTGGATCGGTTTGGATCCAACACAAATAACAATTTTTGAATGGCGGTTTCTTTGGAAAAATACTGCACGGCCAGATTCCGCGCCCTTTGCTGCGCTTCATACAGCGTTTGGGGATTGTCTGCAAACTGCGCCAGCAGGTGAACCGTCTCTCCCGGATTTCCGGGCTGCTGATAAAATCCCAGCCGGTGCTCCCTGACCAGATCGTTCACCCAGCCCTTATGATTGGTCAAAATAGCTTTACCCATGGCAAGGGCATCAAAAAATTTGTTGGGACTGTTTGTCTGTAAAACCGGAAAATGATCAAAAGAAATATAGGAAATATCCGAAACGGACAGCAGTTCCCTCACCTGCCCCTTGTCCCCAAAAGGAAAGAAAAACACATTGTCAAGGTTCATCTCCCTGGCAAGCCGCTTCAGCCTTTCCTCATAAGCTCCCCTTCCCATTAAAACAAACTGCCAGTCCTTTGATTGTGATTTAGCCTCATTTGCCAGTTGCAAAAATTGGTGAAGTGCATTGATCCTTCCCAGCGCGCCGGTATAGGTAAGGGTGAATCTGTCACCCAGTCCCCACCTCCTGGCCATTGAAGCTTCCTTTCTTACCGGTTCAAAAAACTGGAGATCGCAAAAGTTGGAAACCAGAAAGACTTCCTTGTCAGCGCACCTTGCCTTAATGTAGTTTCTAATACCTGGAGACAGCGCGACGACTTTCAGGGCATGCAGGTACAACTTTTTTTCCAGGCGGTAAAGGATTTTTTGAATGATTTTGTTGCGAATTACTCCTGCCTGGATCGGTGCCTCCGGCCAAAGATCCCTCACCTCAAAGATAAACGGCACAGCGAATTTTCTTTTTGCCCATAGTCCAACCAGGCCCGTAGTCAGCGGGGTGGAGCTGATATAAAACAAATCCGGCCGGGGAAGTTTTCTGACGAGTCTCTTGGCTTGAATCACAAAGCGGCCAAAGGCGAGCGCCCGACGCGCCGGGCCGTAGGCGTTGTCGTAGGAGACAGGCAGATAATGCACCTTGATCCCGTCAACTATACGCAGATCGTAATAATTATGATTATGGGCAGTAATCATTTCCACCTCCAGGCCCGCATCCACCAACCCCCTGGCCAGATGATAAGACCGAATGGCTCCCCCTTCCGCCGGGGTTAAGAAATATTGGTGAATGTAAATGATCTTCATAATCCCTGCTTTTCTTTCCAGGAAGCCAGGACAAAAAGGTTCCAGATCTGAAGAAATCCCGCCCGCACATATTTTTCCGGATGGCGTGCCAATTTACGCATATCCTCAGGGAAGGCTTCCCCGGCCGTGGCTTCAAAATGCTTTACGAGGGAAAAAATCCTCGTGCTGAATTCCGGATTTGTGCCCAGCCACTCCTTCAGCGGCAGGCCAAACCCCAGTTTACGGCGGTTGGCTATTTTTCCGTATCCCTCTCTTGTTAATATTTCCCTGATCCACTGCTTGGAGCCAAGTTTCCGTAGCTGTGATTCCGACAAATTGTTGCTCAGTTCTACCATGGACCTGTCCATAAAGGGCGCACGACCTTCCACGCCATGGGCCATGGTGGCGTTGTCATGTATTTTCAGAACATCATTCACCAGGTAGTACTGCCGGTCAAAAGCCAGCGCCGCTTTATACGGACTGCCTTCCCG
>DATGOS010000527.1:0-2274 GCA_035305725.1 Cyclobacteriaceae bacterium | reverse complement strand
CCATGTTTGCCAATGCCGGGTTTTGGGCATTTATAAACACCGTTCCACCCGTTTGGATCAGATACTGGTACAGTTCCGTTTTGGCTCTTAATACCCCGTCAAACCCGCCAAACCCTTCCAGATGTGCTTTTCCGATATTGGTGATCAGTCCGTGACTGGGTTCCGCGATTGCACAAAGTTCGCGGATATCCCCGATTTTGTTGGCGCCCATTTCCACGATCCCGATCTCCGTGGTCGGACCCATCCCGAGCAGGGTCAGTGGCACGCCGATGTGGTTGTTGAGGTTTCCGACCGTGGCATGGGTCCTGTATTTGGTATCCAGGACCAATTTGGTCAGTTCCTTGGTGGTGGTTTTCCCATTGGTGCCCGTAATGGCTAAAATCGGAATGTCGAGTTGCCGCCTGTGGTAGTTTGCCAGCTTCTGCAATGCCAACAATACATCCTGAACGAAAAAATATCTTTTGTCAGACTCAACGTAATGGGGGCGTTGGTCCACCACTACAGCGGAAGCTCCCAGCGCCAGGGCATTGGCGGCAAATTCATTGGCATTGAAAGAAGGGCCTTTAAGGGCAAAGAAAATATTTCCCTGATCTATATTACGGGTGTCCGTGGAGACACCGGTAGAATCGGTATACAACTGATAGAGCTGCGCAATGTCCATGCTGTTAACTTTTAAAATTTGTTTTAGGGCGAAATATAAAATAAACGGGATGGGGTACATCCCAGGTCAAAAAGAATCGTATAAATTAGCCGGTTCATATTTGATCCCGTTTAGTTTCATAGCCGAAGGGTAATCCGGCGGTTTCACGCACCTGCAAATTGAAGCAATTCCAATGAAATTTATACTGCTTGCCGCATCCGTTTTTTTCACCTTAACCTTATTCGCACAAGATACTTTTAAATTTGAGAACAATTTTGTCGTACAGATTCCAGGCCAAAATCTCCCCATGCCCTTTGCGGGTGGAATCAACGCCGCACAGGTTCAACAACTGGATATTTCGGGGGACGGAAAGGAAGTCCTGGTAGTCTGGGATAGAAACGCTGAAAACCTGCTTGTTTTCGAAAACAATGGCGCAGGGTATCTTCATAATCCCGAACTAAGCTACTATTTTCCGGCAGATATCAGGGGCTTTTTGATCCTGGCGGATTTTGATCAGGACGGCAGGCGAGACCTTTTTACCGGCAGCCCCTTTGGGATCAAGGTTTACAGGAATATCACCCCTGCCGGTGCGAAGGTACCACAATGGGCGGCGTTCATGGATTATTTGCGGTTGGACAACGACGCAAACCTGCAGTTAAACCTGGAAGATGTGCCTTCCATTATGGACGTCGACGGGGACGGGGACCTTGATATCGTTACGTTCAACTTTGCCTCGGGAGATTATCTGGAATTCTTCAAGAACACCAGTATGGAACGTAACGGCAAGCCGGGCGTGGATGGCTTTGCATCCCCGGTGAGAAGGTGGGGCGGCTTTGAATTTTGTGGTTGTGACAACTTCTCCTTCGGCCAAACCTGCGCGGGCAATCCCATTTCCCAGCGCCTGCCTGAAGGAGCAGCGTCCAGGATTGAACATGCGGGCGGCCATTCACTTTTATTACATGACTTTAACGGCGACAGAACATTGGACCTGGTCATGGGACAGGATGAATGTAACACTTTGTATTTTCTCCCCAACCAGGGAAGCAATGAGCAGCCTGAATTCCGTTCTTATTCCACTAGCCTGCCCCAGGTGGGCGTCCTTCCTGAGTTTCCTGTTTTTCATGCGGCTTTTACATTAGACCGCAATTTTTTGATCACCAGCAACTCCAACCTGCCTGCTTCCCAGACCGGGGCAGATTTTTCAGGGAATATCTATAACTACGACGTTAACGGCACCCTCACCAATAAAGCATTCCTGCAAAGCGATATGGTGGATTTGGGGGAAAATTCAAGACCCTTTTACAAGGGAAACAATCTCGCGGGCGATCTGGTACTCACGGCCAATAGCCTGGTCGACGAGGAAATCGTGGGGAAGGCTTTTCATTTCAAACTCAATGCAGATAGCTGGAGCCTGACGGACAGCGATTATTTGAATCTTTCCTCCCTGAAACTGTTGGATTTGCAGTATCAGGAGTTCATCCCGGAAAACCTGGGGCCATACCTTTTTGTCTCCGGGGTGGAAATCATCAATTTTACGGCTGTCAGAAAGTTATTCTGGTCGTCCAGCCTGGATGGCCAGGGGCTTCGCGAAGTACAGTTCCCGGATATTCAGTTGCGGGGCAATGACCAAATGG
>DATGOS010000526.1:0-2560 GCA_035305725.1 Cyclobacteriaceae bacterium | reverse complement strand
ATACAAGTTGCTCGGTAGTTCCTCCGGAGAATGCAATGGTATTGGTCAGGTTGGTACTGTTCCTATAAAAGTTGTTCCAGTTATCTTTTACATGGACGGGAGAATAAGGGCGCATCACGCCGTCAAATTGCATATAAGGCTCGCCGTCCATTTTCGCCCCAAAGGATAGCCGGCCAGAACTTATGGCCTCAGCCTGGGTGGTGGGTTTAACACCATCCAGCCCCTGACCGTACACATACTGGAAATCAGGATACATGGATGGACTTCCCACAGTGAAATTACTATTGAACTCAACGCCAATACCTTGCCGAACGGTCCCTTTTTTGGTGGTGATCAAGATAACGCCGTTGGCAGCCTGACTACCATACAAGGCAGCAGCGGGCCCGCCTTTCAGGACCGTAATCGTTTCAATATCATCAGGATTGACTGCCGCTACACCATCGCCCCGGTCCAGTATAGTGGAGCCCTGACCCTGTGCCTGTTGCCTGTGGATGTTGTTCATCGGCTGGCCGTTGATCACATACAAAGGCTGATTGTTTCCACTTAATGACCCGTTACCGCGGATAATGACCCGACTGGAACCACCTGGGCCTGAAGACATACCCGTAATATTTACGCCGGCAATCTTCCCGATTAATGCATTTGCGACATTAACCTCTCTCGCCTTCGTGAATTCTTCGCCTTTAACTTCCGTGACCGAATAAGCCAGGGCTTCCTTTTCCCTTGAAATACCAAGTGCGGTGACTACAACTTCATTTAAGGACCTTGCATCCTCCACCAAGGTCACATTGATAATACTGTTGGCGCCTACGGGAATACTTTGGCTTTGAAAGCCTACAAAGGAAAAAACCAATACAGCGTTGTCGGGTACGGTCATGATATACTTACCATCGAGGTCGGAAACTGTGCCCGTGGTTGTACCCTGTACGGATATGGTTGCTCCGGGAAGCGGCTGGCCTGCACCATCGGTTATGGTACCGGAAACTGTGACTTCCCTGGTCGGGGGGGAAACTTCTTTTAAAATATTCTCCGTATTGGCCAAAAGTGCTGAACAGAAAATCATCTGGGCCAGCGTGCCAAACATCAACAGTTGGAATAGCTTGGGAAATTGTCTGTAAATATTATTTTTCATAATTTTGAAAGGTTTAAGTTAAGGACTTGAACGATGCCTTGATGCAGGATGTAGCAAGGCAGTGAGAAGGCAGCATTTGGTTCCCACAGAACCGGTGCTGCCTTTGTTTTTTTTAGCTTGTATCTGTCTTTTCTTTTTTCATATTGTTTCATGTTATTGTTATTCCTTCGCCGTTGTTGATGTCCCCACCAACACGGATTATTTTTGGTGGTAGACTCCACGTCCTTCTTCTCCGGGACTTCCGGGGAAATTCGTCTTCGTTTTTTATAGATTTTGCTTATCTTAATTGAACAGCTTTGAAAACAAAGCTATCTGTCTCTGCTTTTCTTAACATGGATGAGAATTTCAGCCTTGCCTGTTCCATTGCCTTACCCCTTCCCATCTTCCCATAATAAATTCATACCTGGTGTTCCGGATGGGCGTGCGTTTTTCACTTTGACAAAAGTTTCTTTTAACGGTGATTTTCTCGTATAGAAAGCGGGTCCAAAAAACCAGTAGGTAATTTTTCCAATTGTCTCAATATTCTTATCATTGTATTATAAATGGTGGTAAAAACTTCTTTGCTAAAAATAGGTGATGTAAAATTGAAAACGTACGGAGGTTTTTTTACTTTATAAGAAGGTTTACTATTTAAATTAAATAACAAATCCGGATCAATAAAGAAGGAAAACACCTCTATTTTCTAAATTTTATAAAATCTAATAGCTTATTCCGTCAAAAAAAAATATTTTATGAATTATTTTTAAAGGAGTAGAAATTTTTATGAAATGAAGATTTGAAAATAGGCTATAAAAAGAATACCTTACTGCGAAGAATGCGAAATATAATCTATCCATAAAATAAAATCCAATGAAAAACAGTATATTATTTGGGCTAAGCACTATTGCAGCCCTGTTATTTTTTGTTCCTGACGGACAGGCCCAACAAAAACCAATTATCGGGGTAGCCGGAATTTCCCACGAGTCCAATTCTTTCAGCAGTCAGCCCACCAAGCTGGAGGATTTTGCTTTTTCCCCTGGCGTTTCTGCCGAGGAAAGAGCGAAACAGTTTTTTTCATTGGCAAATTCCCAAACCACTAGTTCGGGGTATATAGAGGGGGCAAAGCGTTTTAATTTGGAACTGTACCCCGCCTTATTGACCAGAGCCAGGCCTATGGGTCCCGTTACTGACCAGGCGTTCGAAACATTGACTGGGGAAATGATCGCACAGTTGAAATCCGGGCCCAAGCTGGACGGGATCTTGTTGAGCCTGCATGGCGCCATGGTGGCGGAAAATTATCCCAGTGGGGATGAAGAAATCGTAAAAAGGGTCCGAAAGGCATTTGGTCCGAAAATGCCGATTATCGTGACCCATGATTTTCATGCCAACATCACCCCAAAAATTGTCGAATACGCCGACGTGCTTATCACCTTTAAAGAAAACCCGCAT
>DATGOS010000525.1:0-9914 GCA_035305725.1 Cyclobacteriaceae bacterium | reverse complement strand
GGTCCGCGGAGGATAATGAGCTGGTCCTCGAACATGGTGCCGTTCCGGCCCTTTGGGAGGGTAAGGAAGCCCATTGGGAACTGATCAAAAAGTATGACATTATTGATTTTGAACTGGGGGTAAAAGTCACCGGGGCGGGGTTTCCCGTATACAAGGGCAAAGGAGCCCGTCTTCAGCGTGGGCTGATCAATTTTTTTCTCGATGAAGCGTTAAAACAGGGCTACTTTGAAGTTCAGCCACCCATCCTGGTCAATGAGGACAGCGGCTTTGCTACCGGCCAGTTACCCGACAAGGAAGGCCAGATGTACCTGGATCCCTCCGAAGGCCTGTATTTGATACCCACCGCCGAGGTGCCCATCACCAATATGTACAGGGACGAAATTCTTGATGAAAGTACCTTTCCCATCAAAAATGTCGGTTATACCCCCTGTTTCAGAAGGGAAGCGGGCAGCTGGGGTGCGCATGTCAGGGGGCTGAACAGGTTGCATCAATTCGACAAGGTGGAAATCGTACAAATCACCCACCCTGACCGCTCTTATGAGGCCCTGGAAGAGATGAGCCTTTATGCGCAGGGGTTACTGCAAAAGCTGGAACTGCCCTACCGGGTGTTGCGGCTTTGCGGCGGGGATATGGGATTCACCTCCGCGCTTACCTATGATCTTGAGGTTTATGCCGCGGGACAGGGAAGATGGCTTGAGGTAAGTTCCGTCAGCAACTTCGAAACCTACCAGGCAAACCGCCTCAAGCTCCGGTTTAAGGGAGCGGATAAAAAAACCACCCTGGCCCATACCCTCAACGGCAGTGCCCTGGCGCTCCCCCGGATCGTCGCGGCCATTCTGGAAAACAACCAGCAGGAAAAAGGAATTAAAATGCCCGAAATACTGGTACCCTATCTTGGATTTGACTGGATAGGGCAATAGTATCTTTGGATATCGGGATTCAGATGTGGAATGAGATTTTTGTGCTGATCAGGAAGGAAGTCACCCTGGAGTGGAGGCAAAAATATGCCCTCAACGGCATTCTGCTGTATGTGGTCAGCGCCGTATTCATCACCTATTTAAGTTTTGGGGCAAACCGTGGCAACCTGTCCCTTCCTACCTGGAATGCCCTGTACTGGATCATTATTCTATTTTCATCGGTCAATGCCGTGGCCAAGAGCTTCGTGCAGGAACATCAGGGAAGGCAGTTGTATTATTATATGATCGCTGCTCCCGAATCCATTATTTTGTCTAAAATTATATACAACACCTTTTTGACGTTGGTCCTGGCCCTATTGGGATATGGTGTTTTCAGCCTTATTCTTGGTAATCCCGTCCAGGACCAGACGATGTTTGTCTTAAATTTGATCCTGGGTGCCGTGGGCTTGTCTTCCTGCCTGACCATGGTGTCAGGCATCGCGTCAAAAGCAGGCAACAATGCCACCTTGATGGCCATATTAAGTTTCCCCTTGGTCATTCCGATTTTATTGATGGCGATCAGCATTTCCAAAAATGCCATGGACGGCATTGACAGGGACCTGAGCCTGGACAAAATGCTAATTTTGCTGGCCATTAACGCGATCGTCTGCAGCACCGCCTACATTCTATTTCCGTATCTTTGGAGAAGTTGACCTTGCTCAGGCAGCAGCGCTTTTCTTTAAGTTCAAAAAGCGGGGAGGGTAATGTAAATATTTCCGCGGGGCCATCTTTCATGCCAAATATCACAACCAAGGGTCTTTGACGGCCGTTTACTTGAACAAAGTGTGAACAAAGGGCAAAAATGACGAACTTATAGCTTACTTTTGCGCTTAATCTATCAAAACAAAAAATGAAAGCTTACTGGTGGAAAATTCTGACCATCGTGCTGTTGATTTACACCCTGGTTGCCGGCCTTCTGATGGAGGTACCCCGTCTTCCCATTCTTAATGAAACAATCCGGGCTTTGCATTTTCACGTGACCATGTGGTTTGGCATGATCCTCATGCTTGCGGCCGCCGCCGTCTACAGCATTAAATATTTGAAAAGCAACAATATTAAAGATGATGACGTGGCCCTGGAATTTACCAACGCCGGTCTCCTTTTCGGTGTGCTGGGCATGTTGACCGGCATGCTTTGGGCCAGGTCCACCTGGGGAGCCTACTGGAGCGGTGATCCAAAACAAAACGCTTCTGCCATTGCCCTGTTGATTTATTTTGCTTACCTGATATTACGCAACGCGCTTCCGGACCTTCAGCAGCGGGCCAGGATCGGCGCGGTTTACAACATATTTGCCTTTGCGGTGTATATCCCGCTGATATTTATCCTGCCGAGGATGACCGACAGCCTCCATCCCGGAAACGGCGGAAACCCGGGCTTCAACGCCTACGACCTGGACAGCCGGCTGAGAATGGTTTTCTATCCGGCGATCATCGGGTGGACACTATTGGGCATGTGGATAGGGACCCTCAGAATCAGGCACAAAAGGCTGGAGAGGAAGTATGAAGAGAAATTGATAAATCAATTGTAAATGAGAATTTGGATGTTTACTTTTCTCCTGTTTTTTTGCCTACAGGTGTATGGGCAGGAGAAAATTGAGATAACCACGGAGGATTATCAAAATTCATCGGTAGAGATGGCCGACCTGATGCGATCCGAGGGAAAAATTTACGTGTTGGTAGGAGTAATCGGGATTGTTTTAGCCGGTATTTTGGTTTATGTTGTGCATACGGACCGTAAGATCACCAGGCTCGAGAAGCAATTTAAAGACCGGTCACTGGAGTAGAATTTAGCACTTAAGCAATACAGCGTTATGAAAAAAGGACATATTTTAGGGTTGGGGGTGATTGCCATCGCAATCCTGATTATCGTTACTTCTATAGGGGACGCAAGTTCCTATGAGAATTTCGCCACAGCAAAAGCCATGGCCTTAAACGGAAATGATAATCCCATCCACGTGGTGGGCGGACTGAAAAAGGACGGATCAGGATCCGTGGTGGGACTGGAAGTGAGCGAGGATAAGACCTCCTTTACCTTTTTGATGTTGGACAGTGAAGGGCAGGAACAGCAGGTATATTACAATGAACCCGTGCCGGCCGATTTTGCCCGTGCCGAACAGGTGGTGGTCATTGGCTCCTATAGAAACGAAGAATTATTTGTAGCTGACAAAATTCTCATGAAATGCCCCTCCAAATATCAGGAAACTGATCTTCAGTCAGCTTCTTTATAATTTGATAATTACTCCTTTTATATCATGATCAATACCTTCGTAGGTAACCTCGGTCATTTCATGGTGATCCTGGCGTTTGTCAGTTCCCTTGTCACGGCCTACTCTTATTATAGATATTCCGTAGCTTCCCCACTTGACAAGCCTTCCTGGCAAAGATTCAGCAGAATAGCGTTTTACATTCATGCGATCGCCAGTGTATCGATTGCAGTTGCCCTGTTTAACATCATTTACAATTTCAGGTTTGAATATTTTTATGCCTTTTCCCATTCCTCCCGATCATTGCCGATACACTATATGGTTTCCAGCTTTTGGGAGGGACAGGAAGGAGCATTTATCCTTTGGATTTTCTGGAATGTAGTGTTGGGCCTGATCCTTATCCACACCAATAAATCCTGGGAAGGTCCGGTAATGGTGGTTTTTGCCCTGGTTCAGGCATTTCTCGTATCCATGATTTTGGGTGTGGTGATTGGGGATCTGAAAATCGGCAGCTCTCCTTTCATCCTTTTGAGGGATGTGTCCAATGCGCCCATTTTTCAGATCAACCCTGATTTTGTTCCTGAAGACGGCACGGGTTTGAACCCGTTGTTGCAAAATATCTGGATGGTCATCCATCCGCCCACCCTGTTTTTGGGATATGCGTCCACGCTGGTGCCTTTTGCCTTTTTGATGGCCGGGCTTTGGACCAGGAGATACCATGAATGGATCAGGCCCGCTTTGCCCTGGGCCATCTTTTCTGCCATGGTGTTGGGCATGGGAATCATTATGGGCGCTTACTGGGCTTATGTAACGCTCAATTTCGGTGGGTACTGGAATTGGGACCCGGTGGAAAACGCGGTGTATGTGCCCTGGCTGATATTGGTCGCCGCCATACATACCATGATCACCTTCAAAAGAAGCAGTACGGCATTAAAAACTTCCATTGTATTGGTGATTGCCTCTTTTGTGCTGGTACTTTATGCGACTTTTCTGGTGAGAAGCGGCGTGTTGGGCGACAGCTCCGTGCACTCCTTTACGGATCTTGGCCTGTCAGGGCAGTTGTTGATTTACATGTTCTTTTTTCTTCTGGTCGCGGTATGGCTTGTCGCCAGGTCATGGAAACATATCCCCACTTCCACCCGTGAAGCTTCTGTTTATTCCCGGGAGTTTTGGATTTTTGTAGGCGCCACTACCCTTGGATTGATGGCGTTTCAGGTGATACTGCCCACCTCCATTCCGGTTTACAACGCCATTATTGAAATGTTTGGCGGGGTATCCAATATGGCACCACCCGCGGATCAGGTAGAGTTTTACACGAAGTTTCAGCTCTGGTTTGCCGTGGCGCTGGCATTGCTCACGGCGATCGGCCAGTTTTTTTGGTGGAACAAGATCAATAAAAAGGAACTGAAGGAGGCACTGGTCACGCCTTATATTATTTCCCTGGTGGTCAGTGCCATAATCATCACCCTGGGCAAGGTTTACGACATCAGCTATATTGTCGTGGTGTTGGCTGGAGCCTTTACCATTGTGGCCAACGCCACCATTTTGATCAGGATTCTCAGAAGATCGTCCTTCAAGCTCGCGGGCGGTTCCCTGGCCCATATGGGCTTGGGCTTGATCCTGATCGGGGTGATGTTTTCCTCCGGCTATTCCGACGTGATTTCCATCAACATGTCCGGCCTTACCTATAAGAAGGACTGGGAGGATGAGCTGAACAAGGAAAACGTGCTGCTTTGGATCAACAAGCCTTTGCAAATGAAAGGGTATGACGTGATTTATCGGGGACGGTACAAAAAAGTGAGAGGCGTATCCGAGTATGTAAAGGCTGATAAACTGGCGTCTACGGACCAGGTCAATGAGGCCATTGCCCTGGAAGATATTGTCGTAGGAGACAGATTATACTATGCTAAAGGCGATACCGTTCGGGTGGTTTTGGAGGAAAACAGTTACTTCAAAGTGGAGTATTATCAGGACCAGAAGCACCAGTTTACGCTTTATCCCATGTCCCAGCCGAATCCTACCATGGGTTTGATTTCCTCACCTGACTCCAAGAACTTTCTGAGTCAGGACCTTTATACCCACGTTTCGGCGATTAACGATTATGAGGAACCCGAATGGAAAGAAGACCAGATTTTTGAAGCCTCCCCCGGCTCGGATTTTTTTATGAACGATTTTGTCACCAGGTTTGAAGGGGGAGAGGTGTTGGATGAACTGGAAGGATTCAGCCTGCAGGAAGGCGATGTAGCCGTACAGGCCAATCTGGTGGTCCTGGACAATGATGTGGAGATCAATCTGAAACCTGTGTTTTTGATCAGGGACAACCGCGTGGGGAGAATTCCGGATGTGAACCATGATCTGGGCGTGAAGGTGGAAATTGAAAATATTGTACCGGAGGAAAACAAGTTCGTCTTTAAGGTAAATACCTATCAGAAGGACTATATCGTGATGAAAGCGATGGTAAAACCGCATATCAACGTTCTGTGGGCCGGGACGTTGCTGATGTTGTTCGGTTTTTGCGTGGCCATCTACAGGCGGTATGACGAGTTTGTGAAAATGCGGGACAAAGGATTGGAATAAGCGGAATGCAGGATCTTTTTCCGAAGGTTTTGCTCCGCCTGCTAAAGGAAAACCATGTACTTTAGATGATATTTTCCATTGCAATAATCGGAACAGGGAAAGTCGCCTGGCACCTGGCACCTGCTTTAGAAAATGCGGGGCATACCATTACTGAAGTGTATGGCAGGGAGCTTTCCCGCGCAAAAATTATAACCGGGAGGTTATATGCCACTGAACCCAAGACCGACCTGGACTTTTCCGACAGCCGGGCTACGCTGTTTATAATGGCGGTCAGTGACCAGGCGGTGCCCGAAATTGCCGATTCCATTATCCTACCGGAGGAAAGCATTCTTGTTCATACCTCAGGAAGCACGCCGTTGCAAGCGCTGGACTATAGTTCTGCCAGTTATACGGGCATTTTTTATCCGCTTCATAGCTTCAGTGGCTCCGGGGAAACAGATTTTCGCGGATTGCCCATTTTAATCGAATCCGATGATGCGCAAACCCTTCGGCAGCTAAAAGCATTGGCCAAAAGCCTCTCAGCCGACCATTACCACGTAAAATCAAAAGACAGACTCGCCCTGCACATTGCGGCGGTGTTTGCCAGTAACTTTACCAATCACATGGTTCGGATTGCAGAGGATATTATGGAGCGGCAGGGATTGGATTTCGGGATGATGAAACCGCTGATCATCGGGCAGATCAGCAAAAGTCTGGAACTGGGCGCCAGGGCAGCGCAGACAGGCCCTGCCGTCAGGGGTGATTTCAACACCCTCGACATCCACTACAATTTCCTGGATTTCGACCCGCAGATTGCCGGGATTTACAAGGCTGTTTCACAGGACATTATTGATTCAAATTAAGCGGCTACAAGTGGGGGAGAAATATTAATTCCTTTAAACAACCACCTAAGCTGCTTTATCGTAATTTTGGATTATGAATGCGGCAACTCCAGGACCTGTTTTTTCTTTTTCAGCCTTCCTTAAGCTTATCCGGCCGTTAAATCTGCTGATTGTTGCATTCGCGCAGTTTATGACGGCGGTATTCCTGGTCAAAACCAGCCCTTCCGGCCTCCCTGTAATGGAAGACCCGAAGCTCTATCTGCTGATCCTTTCAACGGTACTGCTGACAGCTTCCGGATACATGATCAACGACTACTATGATGTGAAAATTGACTACGTCAACAAGCCGGACGAAGTGGTGGTCGGGAAAAACATAAAAAGAAGGGCGGTGATGTTTCTCCATACCATCACCAACATTTCCGGAATCGGCATAGGCTTTTTGCTGAGTATAAAGTTGGGCGCTATCTATTTTTTCGCGGCTTTTTTGCTGTGGTTATACAGCAACTCGCTGAAGCGGCTTCCTTTTGTCGGAAATGTCACCGTAGCCTCTTTGACCGGGCTGGCCATTTTTATTGTGGGGTTTTATTACCAATCCTCTTTACTGCTGGTCTCCACCTATGCGATTTTTGCTTTTTTTATTAACCTCATCAGGGAAATTATCAAAGATATAGAAGACCGCCCGGGGGACAGGAAACACGGAAGCAAGACCCTGCCCATTGTGCTGGGATTTAGGACCACAAAAAAAATCATCTTTTTGATCGCCGGCCTGTTCGTGGTTTCCATTGCGCTGGTAACCTTTAAGCTGCACAACGAATTGTTGTTTTATTACTTTGGAGGACTGAGCTTGTTGTTTTTTCTATTTATGTACAAAATATACATGGCCGACCGGAAGGTTCATTTCACCCAGCTAAGTTTTCTCTCAAAATTACTGATGCTGACGGGCATCATAAGTATGGGATTTTTGTAAACGTCCTATCGCAGTAGGGGACTCAGGTATTCCCAAACTGTCTCGGCCACGATGCGGTGGCCCGCTTCGTTGGGATGTATTCCGTCCGGTAAATTCAACGCAGTGTCTCCCGCTACGCCTTCCAGTAAAAATGGGATAAGGTCTACCTGTTCCTCTTCCGCCAGTTCCTGAAAAATGTTCTTAAATTCCGAGGCGTATTCCTTTCCCATATTTGGAGGAATTTGCATGCCGGCCAGCAGAATATGGGTGTCGGGATGTTTGGCTTTTACCAAATGAATGATTTTCTCCAGGTTGCTCCGTGTCTCGGACACGGCAATACCCCGGAGCCCGTCGTTTCCTCCAAGTTCAAGGACAAAAATATCAGGTTCTTCTTCGAGGAACCAATCCAGCCGGTTCAATCCGCTTGCGGTTGTCTCACCGCTAAGCCCCGCGTTGATCACCTCATAGTTCAGCCCCAGGCTGTCGATTTTGTACTGGATAATGCCCGTAAAGGCATCTTCCGGTTCGAGGCCGTATCCCGCTGTCAAACTGTTTCCAAAAAACAAAATTGTCTTCTTTTTGTCTTCTGAAACTGCATTTTCCGGATTTTTCTCCTGTGCCCCCGTGTTTTCTGAGGGCTTTTGGCTGCAGGAAAATAGAAATGACAGGAACAAAAAGAGGGTTAAGCTTGTATATTGTAAGATTCTTGATTGCATTGTAATCCGTTGTTGGTATTTATAAACCCAAGATGGGGATGAAATCGTTTCCCTTCTAATAAAAATCCTTTTTAATTAGTTCACTATGTCCATTTTATCCGTTGATCAGGTAAGCAAGGTGTACCAAAGCGGCAACAGAAGGCTTACCGTGTTGGACCATGTCAATTTTCGGGTGGACGCGGGGGAAAGTATATCCATCGTGGGCCCCTCCGGAAGCGGAAAGACGACCCTGTTGGGTTTATGTGCCGGTCTGGACCGGGCAAGCAGCGGAAGAATTGTCCTCAACGGGCATTCCATGGAGTCCCTTAGCGAGGACCAGCGCGCGGCGGTCAGAAACCAGGACGTGGGCTTTATATTCCAGAACTTTCAGCTTCTCTCGACGCTGACCGCCCTGGAAAATGTGATGGTTCCGCTGGAGCTGAAAAAAAGAAAGGGTGCCAGGGAGAAAGCCATGGAATTGCTGCGCAAAGTAGGCCTGGCGGACAGGGCGACACATTATCCTTCCCAATTGTCGGGAGGAGAGCAGCAAAGAGTGTCGATTGCCCGGGCCTTTGCCAATGAACCGAAGATCCTTTTTGCCGACGAACCCACCGGTAACCTGGACACGGAGACCGGGAAAAAGATTGAGGAAATTATTTTTTATATGAACAAGTCCCTGGGCACCACTTTGGTCCTGGTGACCCACGATATTGGGCTTGCCTCCCGTACCCACAGGATCATTCAGATTAAAGGCGGAAAAATCCAGGAAGACGATGCATCGGTTTAACTGGATATTACTCATGGCTTTCCGGGATTTCCGGAAGAACATCGGGAAGCTCCTCCTGTTCATTTCGTCCATAGTGATAGGAATAGCCGCGCTGGTTGCCATCAGTTCTTTTGGTGACAATTTGGAAAAAGACATTGACCGGCAGGCCAAGGAACTTCTGGGAGCCGACCTTTCCCTGGAAAACAACCAGCCTTTGGGTGAGCAGCCTGTCGACAGCCTCGCCATAGAGATGGCCACCGAAATCAACTTCGCGAGCATGGTGTCCTTCCCCCTCACCGGTGACAGCCGCCTTACCCAGGTAAGGGCCCTGGAGGGAAACTATCCGTTTTATGGCCGTTTGGAAACCGTTCCCGAAGATGCGGAGGAAAGGTTTCGTGCAGCGGGGAGAAATGCCCTGGTGGAGCGCTCCCTGATGGCCCTGTTCAATGCTGGCGTGGGTGACAGCATCAAAGTAGGCGAAGTGTCCTTTGTGATTGTGGGCGAGCTTACCAAAATTCCGGGGCAGACCGGAATAGCCGCGACAGTGGCTCCTGCCGTGTTTATTCCCCAGGAATTCCTGGAGGAAACCGGATTGATCCAATACGGGAGCCGGGTCAGGTATGAACATTACTACAAGTTTCCGGACAATACTGACGTCGAACAGTTGATTGAGCCATTTCAGGAAAACTGGGAGGTGGACAGGGTGGATGCGGATACGGTGGAGGACCGGAAGCGCTCCACCGGCAGGTCCTTTAACAACCTCTCCGACTTTCTTAGCCTGGTAGCCTTTATTGCCCTGCTGTTGGGTAGCGTGGGTGTAGCCAGCGCCGTAAACGTTTTTGTAAAAGAAAAACTGCCTTCCGTGGCCATCTTGCGGTGTTTGGGCGTTTCCTCCCGGGATGCGATGCTGATCTACCTTAGCCAGATTGTCATCATGGGAATATTGGGGT
>DATGOS010000524.1:0-9713 GCA_035305725.1 Cyclobacteriaceae bacterium | reverse complement strand
AGAGGTACATAAAAAAGGACCTGGATGTCTCAGGATCCATCTTCCTGAACCTGGTGTACATCCTATGCTCATACTCTTGGGTCAGATCTGGATTGCCGGTCGATATCTGCAAGGGATTGTCATTGTCTATGACCTGCTGAAGCTGTCTGACGGAGGGTGCGTCCGTATCCGATCTGTAGAAAAACCTCAAGTTCGTATGCTCGTTGAAATCGTAGTCGAGAATGAGCATGGGCACAAAATTTCCGAATTTTCTTTTTGTGTTTTCATAACCGGGGAACAACCGGTCACTGTTCAACCTCGATTGTTGGTAATCAAAGGAAGAAAAAATGCGCATCTTGTCGTTGTTGTATCGGTATCCGAGGCTGAATTCTTCCTGCAGATAGGAATTTTCGAACGAATTGGACAGGGCACTGTCCAGCCTGAAAAGAGGAGATTCCGTTTCCCTTTGGAAAACCTCCTGACGGTTGTCTGACAAATCATTCCCTCTTTCATACTCCAGCCTTAACTGGGAATTTTCGCCCAGCGGCTCTGTATATTCTATTTCGAATTCGTACTCAAAGGCGTTGGATTTATTGGTTGAGTTTTGAATCAGGCTGTCCCGGGTTGCCGTTTGAAAACTGTTATTGACGGAGATCAGATTTTCATCATTGTCGGACTTGTTCAACTGGGTAGAAATGCTGGTGGACAGGGTCCGTCCTTCTTTTCCAAACTTATACCGGTAGGTTAAATGGTTGTTGAACCTCAAAGATTCATAAGTAGACCGTGTGGTGTTGGTGGTTTCGCTGATCGGTGTATTGGCGTCAAAAAGGTTTCTGCCAACAAGCGATCTTTCCGAGTCCCGGTGAAAGTAAGAAATATTCGGCCTCCAGATCAGGGCGTGCCTGTCACTGATGTCGTAATCCAGGCGCATGTCCAGTCGGTGACGCTGATAATTGTTTTTGTCGTTTCTTTCCTCTTCGTAAAACTGCAGGCTGTCACTTGGCAGCACATATTCACGGGTCGAATATCGGTTCAGGAAATTTTCACTGTTGTTGAAGAAATAACTGCCGGTAAATTTGGCTTTCCCTCCGTCAAACTTGTCCGAAAAATTTGCCCCCAGGGAATTGGTCGTGGTCATTCCCGGCCTTTCCCAGGTAGTCAGGGCATTGCTGTTGTTTCTTCCTCCGCCGCCGCGGCGCCTGTCCCCCTGGCTGGCCAGGTCGCCCAGATCGTCGGCCGAAAAGTTCTGCTGGTTGATATTGTTGCTTAAGCCCAGGAGGGTAAACCTTCTTGACCCGTTAAAAAAGTTTAGGTTTCCCCCAAGTAAATAATTATTGTCCGTGCCATATCCGGCGTACATTTTTCCAAACTGGCCACCTTTGACTTCCTTCTTTGTAATGATATTGATCGTCTTGATGGTCTCCCCATCATCAAAGCCCGTAAGTATGGCCTGGTCGCTTTTTTGGTCAAGGAATTCAATTCTGTCGATGATGGCAACGGGAATATTTTGCATGGCCATGGCCGGGTCGTCCCCGAAAAACGGTTCTCCGTCTACCAGCACCCTGCCCACGGTTTCACCCTGCACCTCTATGGTGTTTCCGTTCATGACTACGCCCGGCATTTTTCTTACCAGGGAACTGGCTTCGGCTTCAGGTCTGGTTTTGAAGGCATTGGCATTGAAGGACACAGTGTCCCCTTTCACCTCCCCGGAAAGTACCGAGCCCTGGATCTCAAATGTCTCCAGATCCGCACTTTCCATCACAAGGGCTATTGTACCCAGGTTGGATGCCGTGGACCTGGTGATTTTTTGCTGGAAGGTCTCATATCCCAAAAAAGTCACTTCTAAAATGAAGGAGTCACGCTGGGGCCTGTTGATCCGGAAGCCGCCGTTTTCATCCGTTACGGAACCTGTAATGGTTTCCCCGTCATTCCCCTTCAAAAATACATAAGCTCCTGGTAAAGTCTCTTCTGTTTCCTTATCTATGATTTTCCCCCTAAGTGCATTTTGGGCATATACAAGTTCTGGCAAGCAAATGAGCGCTACAAAAAATACTGGGATAAATCGGTACATGATTCGTAAATTGATATTTCTGAATTTTCGTTATTCAAGTATGACCGCAAAATTAGCAAAAGGTTTAAAAAGGATTTTGGATTATTGTTTGAATGGGTGAGATGGCTGGTAAACGGAAACTCTGTTGATTTCCAGCACAAAAAATTGGGTTGCAGAAGCGAAGAAGTTGTAAATCAATCAATCGCCTATGTTTTTTTTGCCTCAAGGCTACTCTTGGTGTGGAGATTAAAGAGATTTCTTCCCTGGACATTTTCTGAAATCGGGAAGCCATGATCCATGCGCTGTTGTCCTCAGCTCCGGGCATTCATAGCGCCACTGATATGTCCCGTTCGGCCGGTTCGAGCGCCGAGGCTTTTTGTACGCCGCAAATTTTAATTCTGACATTTCTTTCTATTGTTATTTAGATTAATCCTAAATTTTTAAAAAACAAAACATGATACGTGCTACTACGTTGATTAAGATGTAAACCAAACGACGGAAATCATGCAACTCAACGAGAAGAAAACTACCGCAATTATGGAATGTCCCATATGCCACGCTTCGGCTGTGGAATCTTGCAAAAGCCCGGAAAAAAAGGCATCAAAAGATTGCCCCAGGGTGAAATAAAGGGAGGGCCGAAAAGGCCCTCTTTTTTTTATTGTGGTTTTTCCCCGCCAAGCGGCTTGTTCCGGCTATATTAATTCTTTTATTTTGGACCGGTGTGGGTTGTGACTAAGAATACGCTTCCCTTCGGCTTCATCCCGTCATGGGGAACAGCGGTTTTGTCTTTATTATCCACCACAGGAATAACAAATCGCTAAACCAATAAAGAAATGTCTGATCTTTCTAATTACAGTTTATTCAACGATGTAGGGAAGTTTGTTGATGATGCGGTAAAGCACATGGACCTTCATCCTGGCCTGGTAGAACTTATTAAGGAGTGCAACAGTGTGTACGAGTTCAAATTTCCGCTTAGAGATGATCAGGGCAATTACCAGGTATTGACGGGGTACCGGGTGCAGCATTCGCACCATAAGCTGCCGGCGAAAGGCGGGATAAGGTACAGCGAGCAGGTCACCGAAGATGAAGTTAAAGGCCTTGCGGCGCTCATGACTTACAAATGCGCTTTGGTGGAAGTTCCCTTTGGCGGGGCAAAGGGCGGTGTCCGCATTGACCCCCTTAAATATACACCTGATCAACTGGAAAAAATCACCAGGAGGTATACCTCGGAACTGATCAAGAAAAATTTTATCGGTCCCGCAATCGATGTGCCCGCACCTGATTTGGGGACCGGGGCCAGGGAAATGGCCTGGATTTCCGATACCTACCAGGCATTCAATCCCAATTCCATCAACGCCAAAGGCTGCGTGACAGGTAAGCCCTTGTCCCAACACGGTATAGAAGGAAGAAACGAAGCCACAGGAATGGGCGTATATATCGGCATCAGGGAAGCCTTGAGCGTCAAATCGGATATGGATGCACTGGGCCTGTCCACAGGCTTAAGCGATAAGAAAGTGATCGTCCAGGGTTTGGGCAAGGTGGGATTTCATTCCGCCTATTATCTGCAGGAAGCGGGAGCCACAATCGTTGGGATTGCGGAATGGAACGGTGGAATATGGGACCCCAAGGGTATTGACGTCATGGAAATCAAAACCTATTTGGGCGAGCACAAAACCTTAAGAGGATACGAAAAAGGCAAATTTGTAGAAAATGGCGGGGAGTTACTTACGTATCCCTGCGATATTCTGATTCCGGCAGCGATGGAAAATCAGATTACTACAGAAAATGCCGCTGACATTAAAGCGAAGATCATCGGGGAAGCAGCCAATGGGCCGGTGACAAAGGATGCGGCAAAAATTTTGATAGACAAAAATGTCATGCTTATTCCCGACATGTATCTTAATGCAGGAGGGGTTACCGTTTCCTATTTTGAATGGCTAAAAAACCTGTCCCGGGTATCGTTTGGCAAACTGGAAAAGCGGTACGATATGCAGAAATATAAGGTGCTGCTCCAAAACATCGAATTGGCCACCGGTGACCTTTTTACAGATGAGCAAAAAAGTACTATCGTAAAAGGGGCAAGTGAAAGGGACCTGGTAATCTCCGGATTGGAAGACATCATGGTAAATACCTACCATAGCATGAACGAGACCCGCCATCAAAAAAAGCTCAGCAACCTAAGGACATCCGCTTTCATTTTGGCAATGGAACGGATAGCCACCAGTTATCTGGACTTGGGAATTTTTCCCTAGCTTCAATTTAACCAGCTACTCCACGGAATTCTACTTAGGATCAGCAGAAATCCGGCACCGTAAAGCAGGTAAATGCTTCGGTACCTGGTTTTGCTGGTTCCTGTTTTTTTGGATCTTGAATATCCCACGGTGATCAGTGCCACCGCGATCAGGTTGATCAGCGGGTGTTCCAACGCATACAACCTGGCCATAGAATCCCCCATGGTTTCTCCCGATAAGTTTGAAAAGCCTAGCGGGCTTACAAAATAAAGGATCAGGGCGACGAGAAACTGCACGTGGGTAGGAATCAGGCCAATTAAACCAAATTTGCGGTCTTTCTCGGTAAATTCCCTCCCGGATAGTGCGCCCACCATGGCATAAATTATGCATGCAAATAATCCCAGGAGCACTAAATACGCCAGACCTGAGTGTAAATGGAGCAAACCGGTGTACATGTTTGGAATGTTTTGTTGGATTGAAACTATAAATAACAGCAAAAATCTCCATAACAAGAAATTGTTTCCTGGAAATCCCTGAAAGTTGTGCGGCTACGGTTTACGAAAGGAAGACCGGGCCCTGTAACTTTTTTTAAAAAGTATTAAAGACAACCGTATGAAAAATATTTACGTCCTGGTCTTTTTAATGTCATTTTCTCCCGCGGGGATTTCCCAGAATCTTGACATTGAACTTTTGAGGGATATTCACATTGAGAGGAATGAACGGCTGGATCCACCGCTAACCTTTATAACCAATAGCGTCAGTCCCCTGTCCATAGCTGTTCCGCTGGGGGCCGTTACTTACGCCCTGACCCAAAAGGATCAGGAAAGCAGGGACGATGCTGTTATAATAACTTCCAGTGTAGTCTTGTCCGGGGCCATTTCCCTGGGTTTAAAATACGCCGTAGACCGGGATCGTCCTTTTGAAACTTACGGAGATATAGAAAATGTCTCGTCGAGCCATACGCCTTCTTTTCCCTCCGGCCATACCACCCATGCCTTTTCATTGGCCACTTCCCTGAGCCTCGCCTATCCTCGCTGGTATGTGATTGTTCCTTCGTACGCCTGGGCCGGTGCCGTGGGTTACTCGCGAATGCATTTGGGTTATCACTATCCCAGTGATGTGCTGGCCGGCGTGCTTATTGGATCCGGTTCCTCCTACCTTTGCTATAAGATCAACCAGAAAATTAAGGAAAGAAACGAAAATATGCGTTTGACAAGTTCCTGGGATCCCATAGGATTCGGACAACTGACCCTGATCATTCCTTTGGATTAGACAAACGAGCTGATGGGGCAGGGGTTAGTATCCGGGCCCCAGGCGCTTGATCGGTTTGCTGTCATTGCTCAACAAAAAGCCAAAGGCTTCCAAGCTGCTCACGTTTCTAAGGACCACGTTAATAATTCCCACGACGGGAACGGCCAAAATCATCCCCATCACGCCCCATACCATATTGCCCAAGATCACGGTTACGATGATGAAAAATGGGTGAATGTCCACCTGGTCCCCGATTACATAAGGTTCCAGGATGTAGGTTTCGATAAACTGTACCACCGAAAACACGACGATCACCGCAAAAAGACCCGCCATATCGCCTCCGGCGGCAATTCTCAGCGCCAATACCAGCCCAAGGGCAATGAGATTCCCAAAATAAGGAATAAGCGAAAAGACTGCCGCCAATATGCTTATCAATATATAATTCCTTACCCCTGATATTCCCAGGCCCCCGGCATAAACGAGCGCAAGAAAAATGATCAGCAAAAACTTTCCATAGAGGTATTGCTGGGCCACGGCTGTAGTTTTGCGAACAATTGCAGTGACCTCTTCCTTTTTTTCGCCAGGGAATAACCGTATGATGAATTCCTTAAACTTCCGCCTATAATGGAGCAAAAAGAAAATGTAAACCATCGTGAGCAGATAATCCAGGATAAACCCCAGGGCGTAATTCACAAAGGAAAACGGAAACTGCTCCCCGCCTTCCCCGTCAGAAAGATCGGGGATTTTCGGACGTATATTTTGGGTGTCCAGGGGTTCTATCTCCAGGGTCTGCTGCCTTATAAGGAATTCATTGAGGCTCTCGAGCATGGGACGTATTGACTTAACCAGGTTGTCCCAGTTATCCAGAAACCCCTTTACCTGAAGTGACACCAGAGAGAAAAACCCAAGACTGGCAACCAACAACAGTAGCGTGCTGATGAGGGAGGAATAAATCCGGGGAATCTTCCAGGATTCCAGTTTATTGGCTAACGGTACCGCCAATAAGGAAAAAATCAAGGCGGTAACCAATGGTTTTAAGAAAACCTGCGCCTGGATAAGGCCCAAAAAGAAAAAATAGGTTCCAAGGATGAGTAACGCAAAATTAAAAAGGAGGCTTTTTCTATTAAGGACGAACATTGGGTGTATACATAAGTTGGAGAGGCTGTTGAAGCATCTTCAATGCTTCTTCCTCAATTTTCGTTCCTAGTTAGCTATGGCGTACTGCTGAAATAACAATTTTTTTGTTACTACTTCCGTCTGTTTTTCAAAGACTGGTTTCCTTGGCACCTCATGGTTTTGGCCCGGAATTGGCTCTGTCAGGGGTATGTATTATTACTAAAACATAAAATAAAGACGAAAATCATGGCAGATAAAGGACGAAGAAACACTTCAAATCCCCAGAGAAAAGCAAATCCCTCAGATACAGGTCACGATAAAGCTTCTATTAAGGAGGGTAAAAACGCGAAAGAGTTAGAAAATGAAGAGGAGATCAGGGACAAGCATCTGGAAGAAGAAGGAGAAATCCCTTCCCATCTTGAAAAAGGGGCAAACAGAAATCCCGACAAACCGGATATTGACAAACCCGCTTATGGAAGCTCTAAATAGCCACGGCTTCTAACTACCTATTCATTCGGATGAACGGCACTGCGGTAGGGTGATGGGGTGACGGCAGGTGAAATGTGCTGCCCCTCCCGTAGGTTTTTCCGGGGTTCCTCCAAAAATGAGGTTCCAGCGGAGCTGCCTATACCGGCCGGCATGGACAAGCAGGGGAAAACCATTTTGAACAACGGAATTTCCCCCTCGTGAAAGTTCTATTTCACTGCCTTTAGCCAGGCTTCGGCCATGAGTTTTGCGCCGGCCACGCTGGCGTGGACACCGTCTGTCGTCCAATACGATCCCGGAGCTTTCTTTTCCGCCCGGTCATACACCGTCTGAAACGGAACGAAGACGGCATCATAAGTGTCAGCCACCTCTTTGGCGGCCTGACGGTATCCGTTAAAATCGGGAAACCAGGAATCATCCACGTTCTTCACCCCGTTTACCGCAAACGGCTCGCAAATGATCAGGCGTACATTGGGTAGCGCTTTTTTGGTCCTTTCCATAAGCGCCATGTAGTCTTTTTTGTAGGTGTCCACGTTGCCGTCATAGTTTCCGTTGCGCATGTGTGCGTAGTCGTTTACCCCGATCAGTACACTCAAAACATCAGGTTGCAGGGCAAGGCAGTCTTTTTCCCACCTGTCCGCCAGTTGAAAAACCTTGTTTCCGCTGATGCCCTTGTTGTAGATCTGCAAGTTCTTGTCGGCATGGTCATGCAGCAGTTCCGCGGCCGCGAGAAAAGCATAGCCGCCACCCAGAATTGCCGCATTATTGTATCCGTCCCTCTCCTTGTTCCTGCCGGCGTCGGTAATGGAATCGCCCTGGAAAAGTATCTTATCACCCGCATTTAGTTTGATGGCGGCCGCAAGGGGAGAAGCGCCCATTGCCTCGTTTACAATGGCGGGTATTCCCAGCGCGGAAATTCCCGCAACAGTGCTTTTTTTGATAAAGTTGCGTCTGTTGACCATAATTAAAAATCTATAGGTTTACATTTTCAGAAAATAATTGTTGTTACTGGCCGTTCGCCTCAAGCCTTGACACGGCTTTTTCTGGGAGATCTTACACTCTTCCAAAAGTAATATTATTTTTCTTTCTTCTGTATAAATCAAACACATTAAAAACGATGATGCAGAAGGTTATCCATATCACTCCCCCGATAAAACCCGCCAGTACATCACTGGGGTAGTGCACGCCCAAGTAAATTCTGCTTGTCCCGATAAGGAGGATCAGGACCCCCAGGCCTAAAGAAATCAAAAGCTTTAACAGAAAATTAACCTTTAGCCTGAAACCCAGATAAATAAGAAACCCGTAAAAGGCCATAGCGCTCATGGCATGCCCACTGGGGTAGCTTAGGCTCGAAACAGTGACCAGATGTTCCAAATCTGGCCTTTCCCGGTTGATGACCCGTTTTAACATTACATTGTTAAGCGAGGAAAGCACCAAAACTATGACGGACTGCAGGGTGAATTTCCAGTTACCAAACTTTATGTAAAAAGCCACGCCGATCACAATGCTGAGTATGATATAGGCCAGCCGGTCGCCTAACTCCGTGATGTATAGAAAGAAGACCGTGACCGTAGGATGGTGCAGTGACCTTACCTTTTCGGAAAAGAAATCATCCAAAGGTCCCAGTTCATTGGCCGTAAGGTCGTCGGTGAGTTCCACAAAAACATTTAAAGAGACCACAAAGAGCACGAAAGAAACCAGGATGCTCAGATAATAGGGCAGGGACGGTTTGTCCCGGTGAAAATTGTTTTTTATAAATTCCCGGATCCAAAGGATTAATTCTTTTATGGTTTGTTGCATTTTCTTGAGAAATTCACGCTGTCGATAAAAGTTATGGCCCTGATGGCTGTATTCCCGTGGCCCAAAAATAGGAAAAAATTCATGTGTGATGTCTACTTTTGCACCCGTAGACGCATGGCCGGCGGAGCGTGTAACTTCTGCTGCAGCATGGGTCCATGATCTTCAAATGAAAATTGAAACGTCCTCACTGAAAATGGGCATTAAAGAACCTTTGGTTTCTGTGGCATTATGTACCTATAACGGAGAAAGGTATATCATTGAATTACTGGACTCTCTGGTACAGCAGAGCTATGACCATATAGAAATTGTTGTCGTAGATGACGGTTCTACCGACCGGACCTATGAAATTTTGTCCAAATACAAAAGCAGGTTCGAAAATATCCGTTTGTACCGGAATGAGAAGAATATCGGATTTGCCAAAAATTTTGAAAAAGCCATCAAACTATGCGTAGGTGATTATATCGCGTTGTGCGATCAGGATGACATCTGGCACTTAAGCAAGATCGAATGTCTGGTGCAAAATATGAACTCCAATGTCTTGATTTATCATGATTCCCAGTTTATTGATCAAAACGGCAATCCTCTTGACAAAAAACTCTCCGATGTGGTCAACTTTTATTCGGGGGAAGAACCGGAGGCATTTATATTTTTTAATTGCATTTCCTCCCATGCCCTGATGTTTAGGAAAGCGCTGGCCACACACCTCTTCCCCTTTCCGGAAGCAGGATTTCATGATGCCTGGATAGGGTATGTGGCCTGCAACCTTGGCCGGATCAGTTATTTAGAAAAACCGCTTGTGC
>DATGOS010000523.1:0-4124 GCA_035305725.1 Cyclobacteriaceae bacterium | reverse complement strand
AAGCCCTATATCCCCGAATATCCGGGTGCGGAGCTTTTTAAGGGGCAGCAACTGCACACCCGGGATTATCATGTGCCAGAAGATTTTGAGGGCAAAAAAGTCCTGATCGTAGGCGGCGGGATCTCAGCCCTAAATCTTTTGGACGAAATTTCGCAAGTAACCGAAACGATATGGGTCACCCGAAGGCCTCCGGTCTTCGATGAAGCGCCCTTTACCCCGGAACGCGGACGGGAGGCGGTAGCCATTGTAGAGGACCGGGTACGGCGGGGCCTGCCTCCGGGATCGGTAGTTTCCGTAACCGGCCTGCCTGTCACGCCTGCCATCGTATCAATGCGGAAGAGGGGCGTCTTGAACCGTCAGCCTATGTTTTCGGAAATCACCAAATCCGGTGTGCGCTGGGAGGACGGACGAAGCCTTGACGTGGATGTCATTCTTTGGTGCACGGGTTTCCGAAGTGCTCTAGACCATTTGATGCCCCTAATGTTGAGGGAGCCCAACGGAGGCATAGTCATGGGGGGCAGGCTTGCCACCCAGGTGGAAAAAGATCCACGGATCCACCTGGTTGGCTATGGACCGTCCGCATCGACCATCGGTGCCAACAGGGCCGGGCGCGCCGCGGCTCAGGAACTGACGGCCTACCTGGGGATGCGGTGAAGGCTGTTTCCAAAGCGGTCACCGCCTTCCTGAACATAGGTAAGTCTCCGGACAATGACCAAGCGCCCAATAACCGGCTAAACCAGCGTCATCTTTTCGGGGTCCCAGCCCACGATTCTTTTTTCAAAATAGCTAATATTGCCCGCCTCTGTGGGTCCGCAGGCCCGAAGTCCAAAGGTGGCGTCTTCAACCACCGGTTTACCATGCCTGACGGAGTCGAAGAAGTTGACAAAATGTTCGTAGCGGTCGCCCTTATAGTTGGGGGGTACTTTGTATTCCAGTTCTTTCGGGCCCTGCATTTCGGCTCTTTCGGGATACTTCCTTGCGTATTCTTTTTTATAGGCTTCCTGCATTTCGGCCGGAAATGATCCGATGGACATTCCTGGTGCTTTCGGAAAGGGCGTCCGTCGCACTTTGAGGTTGTCCCATCCCACAGTGATGTCACCTTCTGAGCCTACAATTCTAAATAAGTAATTGTTCCCGCCGCCGCTGACAAAATTGGTTCGCAGCGCCAGGTTAAAGGCTGGGTGTTCATTGGATTGCGGGTAGTCAAAAAGCCCGACATGAATATCGGGAACGTCCCGCCCATCCTTCCAGTACCGAAGCCCCCCGGTCGACATCACGCGGTTGGGGCCTTTGGACCCGGTGACAAAATGAAGCATGGACAACATATGCACGTACAAGTCACCGGCTACACCGGTACCGTAGTCCTGATAGTTACGCCACCTGAAAAAGCGCAAGGGGTCCCAGGGCCGTTTTGGAGCATTTCCCAAATAGGTGTCCCAGTCTACCGTTTCTGGGGAGGCGTCCGGTGGAATGGAGTATTGCCAGGCCCCCAAGGCACTGTGCCGGTCAATCTGGGCTTCAGCGAAGTTGATTTCGCCGATGTCCCCCGCATTGATCAGTTCTTTTGCTTTCGCGTGTATGATTGAGCTTACATATTGGCTGCCTACCTGAAAAACCTTTCCCGTCTCTTTTTGTGCTTTTATGATGCGGTGCCCTTCTTCGGCCTTCTGGACCATGGGCTTCTCACAGTACACATCTTTTCCTTTTTTCATGGCATCAAGCGAGATGGCCTCATGCCAGTGATCGGTAGTAGCGTTGATTATACAATCTATATCCGGACGGTCGAGGATTTCACGGTAGTCCCTGGTGGTGAACAGATCCCTCCCCCACAGTTCCTTAGCCCTGGTCAGCCTTCCGTCATAAAGATCACAGGCTGCGGCCACTTCGACGCCTTCAACCATCAGCGCGGTGTTTGCGTCCCCGATTCCCATTCCTCCGGTGCCAATCACCGCGATGCGTATTCTGTCATTGGCCGAAATAGCCTGCCGCTTTACCAGGGGCAGGTATTGTGCGGTTTTCATATTTCCGGCCATCGCGGCGGGAACAGCAGTGGCAACGGCGGCGGTTGCTCCCAGCTTCTTCAGAAATTTTCGTCTGGGGTTTCCAGCGGTATCCTTCATGCTTTTTTTCTTGTTTCCTTGGTTTTAACTTTTTTAATAGGCGCAATATATACTTCCTAAATCATAATGGCGAATCTTTAATCATCCGGTTCAGAAGGTTTGCGGTGATTTTTTGAACATGGGCATTGACGCCGAAGGTGCGCATGGTGGGGTTGTGGCCAGCCGGAATGTGCCCCGGCGGTTGGGACAAGCCCTCTGTCCACCAGATGGTTCCTGCATTAAAAACCCAGTTTCCTTTGGGGCAGGGATAAATAATACCCATGTGCGGGTTTTCTGTCGAGGCATTGTGCATGGGGCTTTCGGCCACTATTTCCAGGCCTTCGATGTCCGGCAGTGGGGGACCGTGGTATTCCCATCCAATCATGGCCGGGATTTTATCCCCCTCCTTTAATCCAGTCCCTTCGTATATCCAGTGCGCGGCGTTTTTGACTACCCAATCCCCGTAGCCGGGTCCGTAGGAGGTCAAGCCCATTAGTTTCTCCTCATCGGGAAATCTTTTGTCCCTGGCAAAGGCCCTGCATGGCCGCCCGTCGGCGCTGTCATAGAAAATGACTTCGGTATAGACCGAATTGCCGCTGAAAAAAGCAAAACTCAGGCCGTTGTTCCGGGCCTTTACCGCTTCTTCATACATTTTCCTGGACCAGTATTCATCGTGTCCTATGGACAGGAAGACCTTGCTGAAACCCAAAATAGCCGGGTCCAGGTGCAGGTCGAGGTTGGAACAATACGTGACATCATACCCCTGCTCTTCCAACCAATACACCATAGGATGCTCCCAGAGTAAAAATTCACCGGAACCCACCGAAAGCGGGGCATCCAAAATCTGGCAATATTTGGCATAAGGTCGGTCAAAGCTGACACGGACATTGGGTCCCGTGTACCATACCTCAGGCGTGCCGTCATCATAAAGGGAGTCTCTCCCCGGCCACTTGTTGTACGATTGCCAGGTAAGATCACTTACCTGGCACAATATATCTGATTTCCGATGTTCTTTGACCACGAATATGATATAGCTTTGCTTTCCGTAAGGCTCTGTCACCGACAATTTGGCTAAATATATCCCGCTAAGCCAATCTGTGGGTACGGCAAAGGTGGTTGCGGATTCCCATTGACATTCGCGTAGGCGTTCAATGGTCATCATGGGCATCGGCTGCGGGCTCCCTTCAAAAGGTCCGATGGTCTCCATATGCCGCCCGCCGGTGCCTCCGTAATACCCCATTCGGTAGATGTCTATCTTAAAGGGTTTTCCCGGATTGGTGCTTACCATAAAATCTATGGATTCACCGGGCAACACACTGGCTTTGGAGGCATACCCTTCAATCATGGAGGAACGGACCCTCCGGATCAAAGGATTTGAGACCAAAGTAATGGGATCGTCAAACCGGGTATATTGGAGTTGCCATTCAGCCGTGCCCGCCCTGGCGTTTTCGGCAACAATGCGGTTGCTGGCTTTGCTTAAGGGTTTGGCCACAGCCTCCTTCCCGGGATCTATTCCCCCGGCTACCAAACCTGTACCCGCCGCTCCCGCAAGCTTTATAAACTCTCTTCTGTTTTTCTTCATCCTATCAAATTTAACATTCGGCTTTAATTGTATCCCGGGTTCTGAACAAGTACTGAAGCACCGTCTTTTTCCATCAGTTCTATTTGTTCCAATGGTATCGGGTACAATTCATGGGTTCCTTTGATAAAACGTCCCACTTTGTAATTGGTGGTGGGCGTCAGAGGTCTCGCTCCCTCCCGGGCCATAAAGGCGTTGTGCACCTCAGCCTGGTCAAAATCATTCCCGTCGTAGCGTCTCATGTCAAAAAACCTGTGAAATACCATTCCCAGCTCCAATTTTCGCTCAAACCGTACCGCTTTGCGGGCAAAGGATTGACCATTGGCTGTAAATTGGCCGTTATACAAGCCTACATGGTAGTTTGCTGCCGGTGTGGATGAATACCCTCCTGTAGGATTTGAATCGTCCAGGTATTTGTATACGAATCCCTGAGGATTTGCCGCACG
>DATGOS010000522.1:0-3568 GCA_035305725.1 Cyclobacteriaceae bacterium | reverse complement strand
GCCCCAATAGACCCCAGGACTATTGGGAAGAGGAGGACTTGTGATTTATTTTTCATTTGGATGGATTTAAGTACAATCTATGAAATATTTACAGAATATTGATAATTATTTTTATAGATACTTTTATTTCCGGGTCTTATTGATGTACAGCACTTTATCCTGCTGTTGTATGTGGAGGTCAAATGCTTTGGACAGTGCCCCAAGCAGGATTTCGACCTGATCGGCCGGGTAGGTGGCGGTGAAGGTTTTGGTTTTCCATTCCTCCTTTTGCAGCATCACCTCGAATCCGTAATTGTCTTCGAGCAGGGTGATGATTTCCCCCAGCGGTGTATCGTCGAAGACCAGCTTGTTTTCACTCCAGGCCAGATGCTTTCGTGTATCCACCTTGTTTTTTGCCAACGTTTTTTTCTCTTCGTTGTATTCTACAAGGTCCCCGGGTGTCATGATGATTTCCCTTGTGTGTCCGGCCTCGCCGTGCTCAACCGGGTCGGGCAGTCGGAGCATCACCTGGCCGGCGTTCAACACTACCTTGGTTCCTTTTTCTCTTTGCTTCACGCTGAACTCCGTACCCAGTACTTCCACCCCCAGATCCGAAGTGTGGACAGTGAATGTTTGGTCATCGGTTGACCTGACCACTGAGAACAATGCTTCTCCCTTTAACCAAACCTCCCGCTGCCCGCCCCTGAGCCACCCGGACCTATATTTTAATATGGAATTTGCATTTAAAATGGCCGTAGATCCATCCGGTAATTGTACTGTTTTCTGCACGCCAAAATCAGTGATATAGGTAGCGGTATTCCGGTAATCCAACCAAAGATAGGCGCTAATGGAAATCAGCAGAAACCCAACAAATACCGCCGCCCATTTTAAAAGCGGCTTGCCCCTGGAATATTTGCTTTTCCGCTTATGATTATTGTCAGCCGGCAGGCTGTTTTTTTTATCAATCCTTTGCTCCAGCTTTTGCCAAAGTTCATCAACGTCTGTCGGGGACAAAACGTCCGTCCTGAAATCCAGCAGCAAAATAAGCTGCCGGGCCTCCTGGACAGTCTCCTCTTTGTCCGGATTTTCCTCAAGCCACTTTTTCCAGAACCTGCCTTCATCTGAATCCGGATTGTTTACCCATTCCTTGAAGGACTGGTCCATTGCAAAATCGTATACGGACAATTTTTCGTAGGCCATTTGAACTGGATAATGCCGTAGGAGAGGCGTTTAATACCTAATGCATTATTTTAGCTTTTACTACTCTCCAAATGGAAAATTTTTTTTAAAAATGTCGTTCAGGATCCTCAGGCTCTTTCCCTCCAACACAAAGCAGATCACCTGGGATGAGACTGGCGAACTGTCAAATTGAATCAGAATTGTAGTCTGTTAATGTGTTAGGGGATGAAATCCAGTGGTACAGCGTTGAAAAAAGGACATGCCGGAACCGGGTTTATGGAAACGGATTCACGAGTATCAGCAGGGTGAATTCCAACACCAGGTGTTCTCTTAAAGTCTTGATGGCTTTGTGGATCAGGTTGTGGACCGACTGTGGGTTGATGGCCATGACGCCGGCGACTTCTTCAAAACTTAGGGAATCGAAATACCTTAAAAAAACAGCCTCCTTTTGCCTCACGGGCAGTTTGGAAAAAGCGTGCTTTATTTTTTCATTTTGTTCCTGATGTAGCTGAAGCCTGACCAGTTCATCTTCATAAGATGATGTGATGTGAAAATCATAGGACAACAATGGATCTATCTTTCCGGAAGGCCCTTGTTTTTTCAGTGCTCTAAAGATTTTTATCCTCAGGGCCTTCATCAAATAAAACTTAATGGAACAGGTATCGCTGAGCCGGGCTTTGCTTTCCCAGAGTTCTACAAACAGGTCCTGGATACAGTCTTCCACCAAAGATTTATCCCTGATAAATTTAAAGCCGTAGTTGTACAAAACGTTTACATATCGCCTGTAAATCCTTGAGTACGCCAGTTTGCTCCCTTTTTTAAATTCCCGCCAGACCTCTTCCTCCTCCGGCAGTCCCTGATCAAATCCACTGGTTTCCGGAGCGCCGTGTGCGGTTAAATAATCTGTTTCGGATTTTAGTAACATTTCTTGGAGAATTGTACTGATAATATATATAGAAATCTTTTGTTAACAAAATCCAGTTAAAATGAATGTCCGGTATTTTTCTTTTACCAGATCATTTCTGCTTTTTTCTTTATCAACCCCAGAAGCTAAGGCCCGGCGCTTTTACCTGAAAAAAAAGCCCAAAAAAATAAAAGATATTTTTGTCTTTTATTTTTTTGTGTTTATCTTTGACTCATCAGAAAAGCAACCAACGAATTAAAGAGAAAAGGGTATAAATATATTAATCAAACAAAAACAACATGGGAACTACAGAAGAATTGACGATAGGAGAAATGGTAGCCCGGGACTACCGCGCGGCCACCGTATTTGAATCTTTCGGAATCGACTTTTGCTGCAAGGGAAACCGAACCCTGGAGGAAGCCGCGGGCAAAAAGAAACTGGATCCCGCCGAAGTGCGGGAAGCGCTGGACAAGGTCCTGAATTCGCCAAGCGATGAGAACATGGATTTTAATTCCTGGCCATTGGACCTTCTGGCGGATTTCGTGGAGAAGAAACACCACCGGTATGTGGAGGAAAGAATTCCGCTTTTAATCCAGTACCTGAGCAAACTTTGTAAAGTACATGGAGACGTGCACCCGGAGTTATTTGAGGTGAACAAACTGTTCAACGAAACTGCCGGAGAACTGACTGCCCATATGAAGAAGGAGGAGCTTATTCTTTTCCCCTTCATCAGAAAAATGGTCAAAAAAGCCAAGGAAGGCTCCGGGCTGGATGCACCGCATTTTGGGACGGTAAAAAATCCCATCAAGATGATGATGCAGGAACACGAAGATGAAGGTGACCGGTTTGAACAAATTGCTGAACTTACCCAGGGATACACACCTCCATCTGATGCCTGCAGCACCTACAGAGTGACTTTTTCGCTGTTGGATGAGTTTGAAAAAGACCTGCACAAGCACATCCATTTGGAAAACAACATCCTGTTTCCAAAGTCCGTCGTCCAGGAGGAAGCCATGCAACAGGAGATGGAAAAATAAATATTTTTTAGACAGTAAGTAGGTTGATTGCGGCCCAGCTCCCCGCTGTGGTACAAATCCGGGGATTCTTAACTCCTAAGAATTGGATTGTGCCCGGCGGGGTTTGCGCTTGTACCAAGCGGTGTGATCCGGGCGTCGCCCGGCCGGATTCCCTGCCGGGTCTTAGAATATTTTTCGCCAAGGGTTGACCCAAACGATCGGGGGGCAATGTTATTTATTTTACCGGGATCAACCTGATCTCCCGTAAATCCAGCAAGGCCCCCTCATCAAATGCTTCCGCCGCTTTGAAGACCACCTTATTGTATCCTTTATCCAGGACTATATCTCCGATGCGTTCGCTTTTAAAGGTTTCCCATGAACCTGTTTTTCCCACCTTTCCTCTCAGCGCTTCAGATCCCGTTGTCAGGACAAACGCCTTTCCCGCCTCCTGGTCAGATACGGACCATTCCAGTACCACGCTATAACTTCC
>DATGOS010000521.1:0-4102 GCA_035305725.1 Cyclobacteriaceae bacterium | reverse complement strand
GATAATTGGCACTTCCTTCTATCTCTTTGAGGTTTTCAAGGTTCCCGGCATAGGTCAATGCATCCAAATTAATGATCTTGTAGTCGGGATATTTTTTCACAAATTGCCGAACCACATGAGACCCGATAAACCCTGCACCACCTGTAATTAATATTGATTTTTTCATACCTTTTTTTCAGACCCTAAATTTTGAAATAATTTTGCTGACCCAGCCCTGGGAAAAGTTGGATTCCTCTTCGTAATAATTCCCGCTGTAGCGGCTCTTTTTCATATAACTGTAGTTGTATCCATATCCATAATTGTACCCGGCAAAATCATACAGGTCCCCGCCCCCTTTCACGCCGTTGAAGATGGCGTAAAAGTTTGAGATCTGGTCATTTGCATATAAGTCATTGATCATCAGCAAATGGTTTTTATGGGTATAATCCTGCCGGACAATATATAGATTGACGTCGGAAAAACGAAGCAAATCCATGGTTTCGGACACCAGCCCAATGGGCGACGAATCCATGATGACAATGTCAAACTCACTTTGCAGGCTCTCCATCAGCCGCTTCATCCTGTCCTTAAGCAACAGTTCGGAAGGATTGGGCGGTACGGGCCCTGAGGGAACCACATACAGGTTTTCGTATTCAGTGGCTATTAGCAGTTCCTCCAGCGAACATTTGTCGACCAGATACGAGGACAGTCCTTTTTTGTTGGAAACCTTCATATATTCCGCCAGCTTCGGCTTTCTGAGATCAATTCCTAAGATACAGGTTTTCTTTCCGCTCAGTGCCATGGCCGAGGCAATATTAATACTGACAAAGGTTTTTCCCTCCCCGGCAATGCTCGAAGTGACTAGAATATTCTTGCATTTCTTTTCGCTTGCGATATAAAACAGCGCCGACCTTATGGACCTGAAGGATTCGGAGGTTAAGGCCTTGGGATGCTCGGCCACGAGCAGGTTTGTGCCCTTGTCGCTGTACCCTATGGTCCCCAGCAATGGAATTTTCAGTATGCTCTTGAGCTGAATCTGGTCCATGATCCTGTTGTTCAGGTAATGGAAAAGCAGCAGAAACCCAAAGGGAACAAAAAAACCAAAACCAATGGCATAGACGTAATCCCGGGATTTTTGGGGAAAAATCAACCTTCCTTTTTTGGCATAATCCACGACAGAATTGTCAGAAACGTTGGAGGCTTTTGCGATACCGGCTTCCGCCCTTTTTTCCAGCAGGTAGGTGTACAGATTTTCCCTTAGCTTAAACTCCCTGAAAATGCTGGAATAATTGGACTCTGCCTCCGGAAGGTTGGAAAACTGCCGGTCAAAGGTCCTTAAGGTTTCAAAATTCTCCCGCTTTCTGTTTTCGGTATTTTGAATAAGGTTTTGGATATTTTCAAACACGTTGTCCCTCACCCGGTGTATCTGCTGGTCCAGGACCATGACGTCCGGATGATTATTGTTGACGATGGTGAGCAGCTTTCTCCTTTCCAGGGAAAGCTGTACCAGGTTCTGGATCAGCCCGTTCAGCAAGGCATCGGAAATGCCCACTACAGACGGTGCGACAATTTCCTGATAGTCACTCCCTTTTTGCTCCAGATAGTTCTTCAGGGACTTGTAGTAAGCCAGTTCAAAATCTATGGCTTGAATGTTGGCCTCCAGCGTCTGGATATTGCTCAACACCCCTCCAAACTCTGCGTTCACGTCCAAAAACTTATTGGAAACTTTGAAACGCTGCATTCTTTTTTCGACGGACTGTAAGGAATCCTCCACCAAAAAAAGCTGCTCATCGATAAACTTCAGCGTATTTTCGGAAATCCTGTTCTTTTCCTTTAAATCATATTCCATAAAGGAATCCATCAGCGCATTGACATAGTCCCGCCCCTTGTCGACCACGGTGGTGACCAAGCCTACTTCCAAGACCGAGCCGTACTCATACAGGGGCCTTACGGTGATCGCCTGGGAATACTTTTCTATCAGGGAGAAGGGATTGTGAAATACCACCCCGACCTCCCTGCCGGCTCTCCATCTTCCGGTCAGGTTCACGACAAACTTCGAGTTTGCTGTTTCCACTGTCTCCCCAAACCTGAAGGTTTTTCCGATCAGCTCCTTATCCATTTCCCCCTTATCAAACCTGGGGACAAAGTAGTCTACCAGGGAATGGTCGATGCCGGAAATTGTAAACTCCTCCCCCGACAGCATGGTGAGCACCCATTTCTGTTCCACCACCTGCGGGTGTTGCCAGTCCACGTCAATTTTTATAGGTGCAAGATTATACAGTTCGATCTCCTTGATATGCGTCGAGGCATAGTAACTGACATCAAAATGAAGTTTTTTGAGGGCTTCTTCCGCAAGGTTTTCCGAGGTAAACAGCAGGATGTCATTGCCCAGGTTGTCCATATTGGTGAAGATATTGGAACGGTCGAGTATGCGTACTTCCGGGGAGGCATTGCTTTTGATCATTATACTCCCCCGCACTTCGTACTTTTCCACGGTATAGCGGTGAAAAAGGAATACAGCCACCAAACCCATCAAAATAAAAAGGGCATACAGGGGCCAATAGCGGGAATACTTGATGATATAATACTTAATATCAATCGGCTTTACCTGTTCCTCAAATTTCGATAAATCCAGATTCTCCATGCTTAAAATATACCAGAGGTAATGCCGTAAAAAAACATCAGGGCTGTCACAAAGGAAATACCCAGTTGCAAAGACGCTGCCAGATTGTCCCCGGTTCCAAATTGCCTGATCTTCATCGGCTGTAAATATAATATATCGTTGGGCTGGATAAAATAAAAGGGCGAAGCCAACAAGCGGCGGTCGTTGAGGTTGATTTGGTGTATTCTGGTACCGCCGTCGTATTGCCTTATCAGGAACAGTTCGTTTTTCTTGGCCAAAATATTGGATTCTCCTGACAAAGCCAACGCATCAAATATGGTGGCGCGGTTTTTCAGGATGGTCTTGGTGCCGGAGCTGCTGAATTCTCCCAAAGCCGTAAACCGGATTCCCCCCGTCTGGAGCTTTACATACACCTCCTCCTTAAAGTATTCATTGACGGCCCCTTCAATCTTAGTCCTGGCGGCCTCCTCCGTCAGCCCCGCGATTTTGATCATGCCCAGCACGGGCATTCTCACGTAGCCGTTCTTGTCTATGGAATACCCCGTATGAAAATAAATATCCGCGCCGTTGGCGCCTGCGCCTGATCCTGAACCTGAGCGGGTAGTACCCTTAAATTCAAAGGCCTGCAGCAAAGCCGCATTGGACGAGGCAAAATCAATATCTACGATATCAAAAGGCTGAAGGACATATTCATAATCCACCCGGGCGTAGGGAATAAATTCATCCAACGCAATGGGGTCGTTTCCAGGCAAATTTTGAAGGTAATTTATCCTTTTGTTGCTGATACAGGAGAAGGTCAGCAAAACAATCAGTAAATAATACAATTTTTTCATTATACTTTCGGATTCAGCGACCCTTCCCAAAATTAATTAAATATAGACGCTATGAAAATGAATGAAAGGATTATTGTGGGGTGGCCTGAAGCAGCCGCTGGTAATTTTCCAAAATCAGTTGATGCACCTTGCCACGTTCAAAATTTTTTCGGACCGTCTGGTTTAATTTTTCCGCATAGCCGTACATCACCTCTTTTTTCACGAAGGCAAACTCCATGGCTTCCTTCAAAGCCTGCACATCCCCCACCGGATATACCAGTCCGCTTTTTTGATGGGCCACCAGCTCCAGGTTTCCCGCGATGTCGGAACAGATCACAGGACATTGGATCGCACCCGCTTCCAGGAGCACATTGGGAAATCCCTCCCGGTAAGACGCATGGATCAACACGTCGGAGATGGCCATATAATGTGGCACATGGTCTGTCCATTCCACATGTACAATCCTGGGATGATCGTTTATTTTTCGTACGGTTTCGGCTGCTACCGGATTTAAATCCTGCTCAAAAGACCCCAGGAGGATCAACCGTGATTTGTCAACGATCTTTGACTTTAGAAAAGCCTCCACAACATCCTCTATCCCTTTGTCCTTTACCAGCCTACCCACGCAAAGAAAAAGAACATCATTTTCTCCGGGGGAAATACGCATCATCGCGGCTACCAGATGGTT
>DATGOS010000520.1:0-4339 GCA_035305725.1 Cyclobacteriaceae bacterium | reverse complement strand
GAAAACTTTAAGGCCAGGGCCTATTTTTTGTGAAATTAATGCAAAACCAGAAAATTATTTTTGTCACACCCTCTTTCCAGTCATTTGTTAAAAATGACATCCGGATCTTGTCTGAAGAGTACCGGGTCATTGTCAACCATTCTAACTGGAACAATAAATGGCTGGCACCGGCGTACATGCTGATGCAGTTGTTTGCTGTCTTGAGAAATATTTCCGGCGCGAAATTTATTATCGTCTCTTTTGGCGGGTATTGGGCATTGTGGCCGACACTTTTGGGAAAGCTCTTTGGCAAACCCACCTATATCATTCTTCATGGTACGGACTGCGCCTCCATTCCAGAGATCGGGTATGGGAGTTTGAGGAAGCCCTTGTTGAAAAAAGTGTGTGGCTTCTCGTACCGGATGGCCAGCGGTCTGCTTCCCGTCAGTGATTCCTTGGCCATCACCGAAAACACTTATTATATTAAAGGCAAAACACTGCAGCAGGGCTTCCGGCACTTTTTCCCCAGGCTGCGCACCCCACACCGGGTGATCCCCAACGGCATTGACCATGAATTCTGGAAGCCTGACCCTCTATGCAGCAGGGAGGCAGGAACTTTTTTGTCAGTCTTTTCGGAAGCACAGTTTATCCTCAAAGGCGGGGATCTCATCCTTCAGGCAGCGGAACATTTTCCCAATTGCAGGTTTTATTTTGCGGGCTTAGACAGGCCTGCCAGCCTGCCACCATGGCCCGATAACGTGTTTTTTCTCGGGAAGCTTGAACCGGAGCAGTTAAAAAGCTACTATAACAAAAGCCGGTTTTATTTTCAACTGTCAATTTTTGAAGGTTTTGGCTGTGCCCTGTGCGAGGCCATGCTCTGTGGGTGCATCCCGATCGTTTCGAGTGTAAACCAACTTCCTGACATTGTGGGAGATTCCGGATATGTATTGTTGGGGAGAAATGCGGTTCTGCTTCAGGAAATCATAAAAAAAGCACTGGCCTCAGAAAGCACGCCGGAACTTCAAAACATGGCGAGAACGCAAGTACTTTCCCGGTATACGCTGGCGATGAGAAAGAAAAATTTGCTGTCATTCCTTCGTTCATAATGATTTATTGAAACCTTTTAAACCAACTGTATTTAAAGATGGCATTTTATAGTCCATCCCGCAATTATGGGAAAAGTATTTAAGGAAAGCTTGCTCACCACTGTCTTTTCCTATATAGGGGTCATAATAGGTTATATCAATATGTTGTGGCTACTCCCCTTCGTATTGAACCCTTCCCAAATTGGTCTTTTTAAAACAATTCAGGATATGGGGTTAATCCTGGTACCTTTTGCCCAACTGGGATTGGGCAATGGCATCACGAGGTTTTATCCTGAAGTTAAAAGGCATCAATTTTCCTTTTTTACCTTAAGCCTGGTCATTTCAAGCATTGGATTTACGCTTGTTGCACTGCTTTTTTTTGCTTTTCGGGACAGCATCATGTCTGCCTACCAGACGAACTCACCGGAAGTAAACAACTTTCTGCTAGTTGTACTGTTAATCACGCTATTTTCTGTTTTCAATACGATTTTGGATGCATTTTGCCGATCATTCATGAAAATCGCAATTCCAAGCTTTTTTCGGGATGTATTTCTCAGGGTGATGATCGCGTTATTGATAATCTTTCACTATATCGGCTGGTTGTCTTTTGATCATTTAATATGGGGCCTGTCCGCAGTATATTTATTTACGCTGTTGGCTATGACGCTGTATATGGCAAGTAACCGGATATTAAAATTTGATTTCAACTTTAAGGTTCTTCCCCGAGCCTTTCAAAAAGAGTTTTTTCAATACAGCTTCATAACGCTTTTGGCGACTACCGGAGCGCTGCTTATAGCCAAGATTGACAGTTTAATGGTGACTTCATTGATCGGACTGGAAGCAAACGCGGTTTACGCTATCGCTTTTGCGATGGCGGTGGTAATAGAGATGCCAAGACGGGCGGTTTCACAGGTGGTAATGCCGGTCATTGCCGAAAAATTTTCGTTGAACCAAACCAGGGACATCGACTTATTATATAAAAACATGGCGGTGAATCAGTCCCTGGTCTGTGTTCTAATATTTCTGCTGATTTGGGTAAACGTGGACAGTTTGTACCATTTCGTTCCCAATAGTGAAATTTATCAAACCGGAAAATGGGTGGTCCTGCTAATTAGTCTGGGCAAGCTAACGGACGTATTTTTTTCCATAAACGGGGAGATCATAATTTTTTCAAGGTACTATTTGTTTAATGTCACCGCCACCCTTCTGATGTGTGCCGTAGTCATATTGCTGAACCTATGGTTTATACCTGTTTACGGGATAGAAGGTGCCGCTTTATCTTCCCTGATAGCTATGTTTTTCTTCAACTTGATCAAGTATGTATATATAAAGGTGCGGCTTGGATTTGATCCGTTTTCAGGAGATCTTGCAAAAGTGCTTTTTTTGGGATTAATGTTGTTTTTTCTGGATTATGTCTCCCCAAAGGTTGACATGGTACTTTTGGACCTATTGCTTAGGTCTTCCCTTTTGCTTTTCCTGTATGGCCTGGGCATTTACATCATGAACATTGCGAAGGAAGCACAATTTATGTTGCTCACGAAATTCAGAGAGTGGTACAAGGGCTTCTGAAATAATTAAAAATCCTAACCAAGACTAGTTTCCAAGCGATTTGCAGGCCTGAATTATGATGTGAATACGTCTTTAGGCGGTACCGTAGGGGTAAATATATTCGAGAAACTAAAATCGGGATATGCATTCGACCATCCCACCAACAGCCTTGTCGGCTACACCCGGGGAACCCACAGCATGTTTTTGTCCTTCAACCTGGATAATTTTACCAGATATTTTATTGAATCTGGGCTCTAGTAATAGGCTTTTTCTATTTGCTTCCTTCCATAATCACCTGTGAATAATCCGGTATCATTCAGATTGCTTTACAGGTAAAATTTGTCTTAAATTTGGCGTTCAGACTTTGAGGTGTTGGAAGATTACAGTCCGCGCCCAATCAGTAAAACGAAATCCGCAGAATGAAACAACTGTTATATAAAATCATATATAATAAAAACGTAAATTACATCCTCAGAAATGTTAATAAGGCCATTTCCGGAGTATTGCCTAAGAAAGTCAAACTGCCGCCTTCGGGGACTTTAAACCTCAAATTATCAAAAAACAAATCATTAATTTTTCAAACCAATCAAACCAATTACCTGACACAACTGCTTTTTTGGAACGGGTATCTGAATTTTGAATACACACCGATTTTCCTAAAACTCGTTAAGAAAACATCCACATTCTATGATATCGGAGCCAACATTGGTTATTACTCGCTATTGGCGGCGGCCCACAATGATCGCATAAAAGTTGTTGGGTTTGAACCGGCTCTAGGCCCCTTGCATTACTTTAAAAAGAACGTAGCAGCGAATGGCTATGCGACAAAAATTAAAATTGAACCTATCGCCCTATCGGATGGTGAGGGTGAGATAGAATTTCACGAAACAAAAAGCAAGAAGTACCAATACCTTGAGCACAATTTGGCAGGGGACGGCAGTGCTATAAAAGATGAAGGTGGCAACTCCATTACCAGAAAGGTACAGACCTTGACCCTGGACGATTATGTGCGGCAGTCCAATGAGACAAACATTGATCTGATAAAGATGGATACCGAAGGAACCGAACACCTGATTCTGAAAAGTGCTGCGTACGTCCTGGCTGAGTATAAGCCCGTCATTATTTGTGAGACGCTGTTCAATACTACCGAATCTCAATTAGAGGAGATTATGGTTGCTCATGGATATGAATTTTATAACCATGTCGGAGATGGATTGGAAAAAGTGACTACCTTGTTGAGGGAAAAGGACAATGGGGTGCGTAACTGCTTTTTAGTTCATCCGAGCAAATATCGGTACATAGAAGAATTTGTATTGCGCCAGGCCAACCCGGTTTAACAGCACACGCCCACGGGACCAAATCGTAAAATCATAAATAATCAACTCTCAATTTTTTTAGTTGAAAATCATTCTTTACACGTTCTTTCAAAAAACTCCCTGACCCTTCCGCAAATAAAATCAATCTCTTCGTCCGTTAAAAAAGGATGCAGTGGAAGGGATAAGGTGGTCCGGGAAATTTCTTCTGCCATTGGAAAAGGCTTTGCGTGGAAAAATGCGGGGGTCTTAGGCAAAGGGTTGGGGTAATGAATGGCTGTGCCTATCCCCTGCCGGTCCAGGTAATGGCGCAAAGCATCCCTTTGCCGCAGCTTCACGGCAAATAAATGTACATTGTGACGTTTACCGCTGATTTCCCCGGGAAGCGATAGCCCGTTTATCCCCTTCAATTCC
>DATGOS010000519.1:0-3842 GCA_035305725.1 Cyclobacteriaceae bacterium | reverse complement strand
TTCCTGGGATAGAAATACGGGTTCCTGTCATAAGCTCCGTAGTAGTATGGGTACCCTTGGTAATACATGTTATCATAGTATCCATAGCTTGCGGAGCCTTTTGTCAAAGTTCCCGTACTCGTACAAGAACCCAGCATAAAGATCCCGAGAATCCCTATAATCGAATTTATGAGCGTTTTCATTATTGACCTCCTTTATTTGCCTAGTATACTGGGAAAACCATGCCAGAGGGAAAAACATGCCATTTTGTCCCTTTTTTAACAAAAATTAGGATTTTGAGGAGAAGAAAGCGCCTATTAGTAAAAGGGCTGAATCAGTTCGTAAGCAAGATCAAAACCAGAAGTATGATGATTATGGCTCCGACAGATAAGTAAATGCCTCCGCTGGCCTGTTTTGCTTCCTTGTTTAAGTCCCTCAATTCCTTCTTTACATCCCTCAGTTCGTCGCGGGACATGCTGGAGAAATCCATGGCTTTAATTTCCGCCACCCTTACTTTTATTTCATCTAGCCTGGCGGTTTCTTCAGCAGTAAGTTCCGGCTTTTCCTCATTCTTTTCGGGGACATTGGCCATCGCAGCCGGAGAAACTGCCGTGAATAAAATCATGATGGATAAAAAGTACGCGATTTTTTTCATAGTAGGTGTTGGTTACATAATGTTCATTTATTATTTCATTTATCTTAACTCCTCCAATCAAAAATTAGACCAAAGCAGGTGGTACAATTTAGCCAATTTTTATTGGGGGAGTTTTTGCCTATAATTCGTAATTTAGCTTTTTATCCCGAATTCCGGGAAACAACGCCGTTAAATTTAGACTGCAAAACTATAGAATGATGTTAACCCAAGGTGACAAGAAGTTATTTCTACTGGACGCAATGGCGCTGATATACCGGGCGCATTTTGCATTTAGTAAAAACCCACGGATCAACAGCAGGGGATTAAACACAGGAGTCATGCTTGGTTTCACCAATACCCTCCTGGAGGTTCTGGAAAAGGAAAAGCCCACACATATCGCCGTGGCCTTTGATACCAGTGCGCCCACCTTTAGGCATACCCAGTTTGAGACCTACAAAGCCAACCGCCAGGAACAACCCGAGGACATAGAAATTGCCATTCCCTGGATAAAGCAGATCGTTGCTGCGTTCAACATCCCCCTTTTGGAACTTGACGGTTATGAAGCCGATGATATTATCGGGACCATCGCCAAAAAAGCCGAGTATAAAGATTTCACCGTATATATGATGACCCCGGATAAGGATTTCGGCCAGTTGGTAGAAGATCATATATTTTTATACAAACCTTCTTATATGGGAAACAAGGTGGATATTTTGGGTCCTAAAGAGGTTTGTGAAAAATGGGGTATAAACGATCCCGACCAGGTCAGGGACATCCTGGGGCTGATGGGCGATGCGGTGGACAATATTCCCGGAATACCCGGTATCGGCGCCAAAACAGCCACCGCCCTGCTCAAGGAATATGGCAGTATAGAAGAACTGATCAAAAACACTCACCAGCTTAAAGGCAAGCAAAGGGAAAATGTCGAAAAATACGGCCAGCAGGGGATTCTTTCCAAAGAGCTGGCCACCATCATGCAAAACGTTCCCATTGATTTCAATCCGGAGGATTATGAGTATGTCGGTCCGGACGAAGAAAAACTAAAGGCTTTGTTTGCCGAACTGGAGTTCCGGGCTTTGACGCAACGGGTGTTTAAGGAGACCATTAAAAAGCCAGGCATTCAGGTAAGTGAGCAACTGGGACTGTTCACGGGTCAGGAAGAACAGGAGAAGGAAGTCTTGCAGGAGGAGGTTTCCCCTTTGCCCACTCCCGAAATTTATGACAATATTCTCAATACGGTTCATGATTATCATAAAATAGAGGGAGAAGAGGCAATAAAGGAACTTGTCTCCTTTCTGGCCCTTCAGGATGAATTCTGTTTCGATACGGAAACCAATTCCGTAAATGCCAACGAGGCTGAACTGGTGGGGATTTCATTTGCCTATGTGGAAAGCGAGGCCTTTTATGTGCCTGTTCCGGCGGGGCGGGAGGCGGCACGGGCCATCCTGGAACACTTCCGTGGAGTGTTTGAAGATGAAAACATCACCAAAATAGGACAAAACATAAAATTTGACCTGCTGGTGTTAAAGAACCACGGTTTGGAGATCAAGGGAAAACTCTTTGATACCATGGTGGCCCATTACCTGATTGCCCCCGAGGGTAAGCATTCTATGGATTGGCTGGCAAAGCAGTATCTGAATTACGATCCAGTACCTATAGAAAATTTGATCGGAAAAAAAGGAAAAAGCCAGGGAAACATGCGTGATGTAATTGTGGACGACGTGGTAGAATATGCTTCCGAAGATGCCGACATTACCCTAAGGCTGAAGAAAAAGCTGGAGCCGGAGATCGTTAAGGACAACCTGGAACAGCTGTTTCATAACATTGAGGTCCCCCTTATCCCTGTGTTGGCCGCGATGGAATATGAGGGAATCAGGGTCAATATGGAGAACCTTGCGGAGCTGTCCATGCAACTGGAAACCGAAGGCCGGCAAATCGAACAGCGGGTTTACGAGTTGGCAGGGGAAAAATTCAACCTGGCTTCGCCCAAACAACTTGGTGAAATACTCTTCACCAAGCTGAACCTTATGCCCAAAGCCAAAAAGACAAAGACAGGTCAGTTCGCGACTGGAGAAGAAGTCCTCTCCAAGCTGGCGGTGGAACATGAAATCGCGAAGGCAATCCTGGAACATAGACAAGTTGTCAAATTAAAATCCACTTATGTGGATGCGCTTCCCGCACTGATCAATAAAAAAACCGGGAGAGTGCATACCTGTTACAACCAAACCGTGGCAGCTACCGGAAGGCTATCATCAACAAATCCAAATCTGCAAAATATCCCGATCCGCACGGAGCGGGGACGAGAAATCCGAAAAGCCTTTGTGCCCAGGGACGAGAATTTCGTGATTCTGGCGGCGGACTATTCCCAAATTGAACTGAGAATAATGGCTTCTTTCTCGAAAGATGTGTCCATGATTGAAGCGTTCAGGGAAGGCAGGGACATTCACGCTACCACTGCGTCTAAAATCTTTCAGGTTCCTTTGGAGGAGGTTACCTCAGAAATGCGGAGAAGGGCAAAAACGGCTAATTTTGGGATCATATACGGAATTTCTCCGTTTGGACTCTCACAGCGCCTGGGCATTCCGAGGGGGGAGGCAAAGGAGATCATTGATGCTTACTTTAAGGAATTTCCCGGCGTGAGGGGCTATATGGACAACAGCATCAAAAAAGCGCAGAAAGATGAGTATGTAGAAACCATCCTTGGCAGGCGCCGGTATTTACGGGACATCAACAGCCGGAATATTACCATGCGGGGCTTTGCCGAGCGAAACGCCATCAACGCGCCCATCCAGGGAAGTGCGGCAGACATGATCAAGGCAGCCATGATCAATGTGGATCACTGGATGCGGTCTTCAAAGCTAAAATCAAAAATGTTGCTCCAGGTACATGATGAACTGGTGTTTGATGCGCATTTGGATGAGCTGGACTTGTTGAAGAAAGAAATCCCGTTGCTCATGTCAAACGCCGTAACCATAGAGGTACCCCTTGAAGTGGAAGTGGGCATAGGAAAAGACTGGTTGGAAGCACACTGATGGCAAAGGTAAGAACGAGCTATTTTTGCCAAAACTGTGGGGCGGAGAGCGCCAAATGGATAGGAAAATGTCCCTCCTGTGGTCAATGGAATACCTATGTGGAGGAGATTGTACATAAGGAAGAGTCAGGCAGGGGTGGGTGGCAGTCGGGAGCGGAAAAAACAAAAAGGACCACCGCCCCAAGACGGTTGCAGGAC
>DATGOS010000518.1:0-6520 GCA_035305725.1 Cyclobacteriaceae bacterium | reverse complement strand
AAGCCTGTTCGCGTTGGGTTATGATGTGTTGCGGGAATATAAGATTGCTGCCAGGGACAGCCTTGCCTTGGTGAAGGAATGGAAAATCCCGGGCGAAAGCGGCCATGATCTGTTTCCTTCTCCGGACGGCCGGCAGCTTTTTATGACGGAACACACTGGGGCTTGGATATTTGATATAGAAAAACAAAGCTTTGATAAAATAACCGGCTTTCCTGATGCGGAAAACATCAAGAGCATCGGACGGGACCGGTCGGGACAATATATCTACACCGTGCCGGAAGAAAGTTGGTGGACTTTTCATGTAAGCTTTTTTGAGCCCGGCCGAAAGATCGCCTTCCCCGGCATGAAGGTGTATAAAGCCAGGTGGTATTGATGAAAAGTTGATTTCAGCGGGTTCAGATTATTCTCAACTAGCAACGAAACGTCTTCCAGCCTCATAAGGTGTCAGTCTATTGATCACTTACAGTTTTAATAGTGGGTTGGTGCGTCACGGGGAAATTTACTGAACTGGCGATAAAACAAAGCTTGTGGGCCTCGTGGTGCAGTTTTGCCGCTGTGTTCACCATGGTTTCGTCTAGGACGGTAACTGTGGGATATAGCGTCACCGATCTAAATTTTCCTCCGCCATTCTCTGCCTCAGTCATTGTTCCGGTGGCATTGTCAACATAATCCGTGATGACCACGCCGGCTACCGCACACACATGGAGATAACAAAGCATGTGGCAGGCGGAAAGCGAAGCCACGAGCATATCCTCCGGATTGTATTTACTTTTGTCCCCGAGAAACGAAAGGTCTGATGAACCTAAAATCTCTGGTTTGTTTGGGGAAGTTATTACGTAATCCCGGTCATAGGCCCGATAATCCAGGGTCCCCCGGCCCCGGTTTCCGGTCCATTTTAAGCGGGTTTGGTAGCTGTGTTCTTTTTCCATCTACGTTTTTTTTATTCTGGTGGTAAACTAGCGCAGACATATTAGAAAATATGAACAGGATTTTAAAGCAGGTGGTTAAACGACTTTTCTCTTTAACAGCATGACGCAGCGATATTGCACTCACCACAGTTACACCTCATAAGCCACGCGGGCAAATTTGTTCCTGTACTCAATCGGTGTCAGCCCGGTGATTTTTCTGAATATATCCCTAAACGCTTTGTTATCCGTATAGCCTACATCAAACATTATTTCGGTCACGTTCTTCTTTGATGCTTCAAAATATTTCTTGGCCGCCTCTATTCGGACCCGCTGTATATAAGCAATGGGCGTGTTGTTAGTAGCTTCTTTAAACCGTCTTTCAAAAGTCCTCCGGCCGGTGTTGATCAACCCGGCCAAGGTTTCGATGGTGATTTTATCTTCATAATATTTTTCAATGTAATCCTGTACTTTTTGAATTCCCGCGTCACCGTGGTTTCGCTGCCCCCTGAATATGGCAAACTGGGATTGGCTGTCTCTACCAATATCCAAAGCAAAGTATTTGGAAATCATCACGGCCGTCTCCCTGTCGGAAAACTTTTCGATCAGGTACAAGACTAAATTCCATAGACTGCTGGCGCCGCCGCTGCTATAGATGTTGTCGTGTTCGGTGATAATTGCACCGTCTTCCACTTCCACATCCGGGTACCGTTCTCTAAACTCACTGATGTGCGCCCAATGGGTAGAGCATTTCCTGCCATGGAGCAAGCCGGTTTCCGCCAAAAGAAAAGCGCCGATACACAAACTGGCAAGGCTGGAGCCTTTTTCATGCAACTTTTTGAAATAAGGAATTGCCTCGGCGTTGGCCTCAATACCCCTCACTGTGTCTCCAAAGGTCGGCGGAATAACCAGTAGGTCCGTTTTGGAAACATCTTTAAGCAACCGATGAGTCTTTACGGTGTACTCGCCATGGTTTGCCGGCACATATTCGTGTAAACCGACGTACTCAACTTCAAAAGCCGGTTTTTTTCCAAAGGCAGTCAAAAACTCATTGGCGGTATTGAAGGCCCGGTACGGTGGAGTGACCGCCTCAATCACCCCGTACTCGGGTACGAAGACTGAAATCTGCATAGCAATGGACGTCTAAGCGATACATGAAGTATAGCGGATAAAGTTAAGAATAGTTTTGTCATAATTCACCTCTAAAGTTGTCGTATTTGCAACCTGTAGAATAAAATGTACCGCCGTAATTTTGAATTACAAAATCATTAGACATTTGAATATGAACAACATGAAGAAGAATACCATTATCTTTTGGGTAGCCACCACCATCATTGTTCTCTGGGAAGGTGTCATGCCCCTTGCCACGTTATTGTTTTCTCCCGAAAATGTAAATCTGGGCACAAAGCCTCTGGGCTATCCTGATTATTTCGCTTATGCACTGATCATTTGCAAGGTGCTGGGGGTAATGGCGATTTCAATTCCCAATATTCCCTGGAAGCTAAAAGAATGGGCCTATGCGGGGCTTACGTTCAATCTCATTTTTGCGTTCATCAGTCATGCCTACGTAGACAAAAACATCGGATTTATGCTGCTGCCGCTTGTGGTACTGGGAATCCTTGCGGTGTCGTATGTCTATCACAATAAAATGCTTTCCTATGGCTAAGACAGATTACAAAACTGTGGAGGATTACCTCCAAGCCTTTAGCGGCGAGATGCTCGACCGCTTGCAAATCATTAGAAAGATCGTGCTGGACACCGTACCTGATGTGGAGGAAACAATCAGTTATCAGATACCCTGCTTTAAATATCATGGCTACTTGCTATACTACTGCGCGTTTCCCAAGCACATCAGCTTGTCGCACCCCTTCAGTGATGCGTTCTGGAACCAGTTCAAAGCAGACCTGGAGGGGTACAAAACAAGCAAGGCCGCCATTCAGTTTCCACATGCCCAACCGCTGCCAACAGCGATGATCAAAGAAATTGCGACTTTCAGGAAGCAGGAAAACGAACTGCTCGCTAAAACCAAAAAAAGTAATCATAATCAATAATTTAAATCTTAAGGAGATGAAAAAAAATGCTGTTTCATTACACCGGATCATTCAGGCAAGCCCGGAGAAAGTTTTCAGGGCCTTTGCGGACCCTGTAGCAAATTCTTATTGGTATCCCCCGTATGGTTTTTTGTGTACAGTACAACAAATGGATTTCCGCCAGGGTGGCAAGTTCAAAATGACCTTTACCAATTTCAGTACGGGCAACGGGCATTCCTTTGGCGGTGAGTTTGTGGAAATCAAGCCCAATGAATTTATCCGATATACTGACAGATTTGATGATCCTAACCTGCCCGGCGAAACAACCACTACAATACGGCTGAACAAGGTGTCCTGTGGCACTGAACTAAAAGTGGAGCAAGACGGGATTCCAGACGCCATACCGGCTGAAATGTGTTATTTGGGCTGGCAGGAATCCCTGGAAAAACTGAAGAAGCTGGTAGAACCCGAAATCCCCGATGCTTAACCCCGGTCATGACCCGGCACAAAATATGATTGTAGCCAGCGCGGTTTTTCTGACATTTTCCGGAAATTGTAAAAAAGCCCTGACGTTTTACCAGGGCTGCATCGGTGGAAACTTGCAGTTTGAACTATTCAGACAAAAATTGCCGGGGTTCAGTGAGCTGCCGGTGGTCAGCGGGTCATTGTTGGCAGACCGAATCATCATTTACGGGTCTGACCTGGTACACGATGAGGGGAGAAGAACCGGGAATTGTATGGCCATTTACATACGCTGTGATAGCGTACAGGAAAGAAAGGCACTCGTAGAAAAACTGCGATCAGCGGAAGGCAAAAGTACGGTCACGGAAGTTGATGACCAAAGGCTTATTGAAGTAACCGATGCTTTTGGGGTGCGATGGGTGTTGGGCACAGATGATTTATAAATTGCCAAATGCTGGCAATTTGTCCCCCAAGAAACCATCGGCACCCAGCTTTTTCGGAAGCAGGAGGATGGGGGCCGGGTTACTCAGGCAGAAGCCACATTAACCGTATTTTGCCTTTAAAAAATCAATTGTGGACTTCATCAGCTTTTTAAGGACCTCCTGATTGATATCAGACAATTTTTTGACGTAAATACAGGCTTTACCCATTTTGAATTTCCCGAGGTCCTTGAGTAGTTCATCTTGTTCCCTACCACCGGAATAGACATACAATGATATCGCTGATTTTCTCGGCGAAAATCCCACAAGCGGCCAATCCCCCTGCTGGCTGCTTCGGTCGGATTTATAACTGTATTTTCCAAAACCAATGATAGAAGGACCCCACATCTTGGGTTCATTGCCTGTAAAATCCCTCATCAGTTCAAGAAGCTCAAAGCTGTCTTTTTTCTTTTGTTCCGTATCCGCAAACGCGTTGATAAACTCTCGGACGTCAGCGTCCGTTTGTTTCGTTTTTATTTCTCCCATAGCCGTTAGTCTGATTTTAAAGTTTCAACCTACCACTACTTTGGATTGAAATTCTTTATGAAGATAACGGTTTTGACCGATAAAGCATAGTAAAAACAATCTACATTCCGGACCTGATAAACACCAATCGGTACGGAAGCCGGGGATTTAATTTTGGAGCGTTAATAAACATCAAACTGGGCTCTGGTTAAGCTTATTTTGGTAAAAGGATGTCCTTTCCTTTATGATGGGGAAAAGTCCTTCGGGCCAGGGTGCCCCCAATTCCAGCGGAAACATTTGTTCTTCCCCTGCGTCCCGAAGCGCTTTATATATCGTCACATTTTTGATGTATTCCTTGATGGCCTCGGTCAAAGCTTCGTCAGGTTCTGCCAGGTAAACATAGTTGTTGATGATGTCCAGAATTTCCTGGTGGTTTGCCAGAATGGTATTTCGCTCTACATTATCCGCAATTTTGTACTGGATGGTGTTTTGATCATGTCTCTTTGACAGGATGGTTTCCCAGATGGCATTGTCCTTTTCCAGCCTGATTAAAACAGGCCAGTAAAAGTGCCTGAGCTTGTCTTCCATGTTCTGGATTCTTTTTTTTCTACCTTCCAGATATAGTTCGTAGAAAGATTTTCCCAAAAAGCCCACCACCGCAACCATGGCTGGGAGGATAAGCCCCTGGAGAAAACTAATCTGGTCAGGACTGCTTTGCTGGGCAAAGGCCATGCTTGCGGGAAGGAATAGCCATAATATGATTACTCTTTTGAGGTATTTCAAGCGATGACATTAGATTTATTGATTCATAATTTACTCCACCTCAAAATTAACCGATGCATTGATGTTGTTTCTGATCACCGTGTAGATGGAACCGTTGGCGTCCACGTTGTTCGGCCCGATTTCTATAATCCCGTTTTGGTTAAAATCCTCGGCAGCACCAAAATTGACATTGGCCAATATCCTGTCCAGGTTAAAGTTGATAATAAAGGAAGATTTTCCTGAAACTTCATAACCTTCCGCTGATCGCGAAGGAGCGAGGATCGATTCCTCGTTTTCCAAAAAAATTACAACAGCCGTGCCATTCCAGTCTCCTGAGAGGAAGAAGGATTTGCCCGACACTACGTCATTTACACTGGGCCCGGTAATTTTATGCAGTTTAAAGGTGATCTCACTATATATTCCGTTATGAGTTTCACCCTCTCCAATTTTGACCGTTTGATGATCTCCTTCCGTGACCACAATCAATTCCCGCGCTTCTGAGGCAGATTTGGCCAATGGGGCGTCATTATTAGGCTTTAAGGTTCCATTTTCAATCGTCACTCCTGCCTCTACAGCGGCGGCAGGTAAATACATCATGTTTACTTCCTGGGTCCCCACGATAAAATCGGAAACGGCAAAATCCCCAATGGTGACTGTGCCACCGCCCGAATTGGAGCTAGCTGCGGCATGCAATTCCACTTTACTGAATCCTGGCCTCGGCAGATCATCATTATCATTACAGGCAGCCACGCTTAGCAATAAAGCCATTGGCATTAAAGCATTGGAAAATCTCTTCATTGATGTTCTCATAAGAAAATAAAAGGTTAAATAGTTACTTTTGGCGCCTTAGCCAAAAAACATGCCAAGTTAGTTATGAATTATGAATTATGAGTTATGAATTATGAGTTATCAATTATGAATTATTATTATATTGGTATTTGTAAGAGAACCCACAAGATAACGACATTAATATGAAAAGTACTTTAATTTTTATAGCCTGTCTTTTTAGTGTGTCGGTTTTTGGCCAGCAAACCGAAAATGTTATTTTGATCACCCTGGATGGTCTTCGCTGGCAGGAGTTGTTTTCCGGAGCAGATTCCCTGCTGGTGGACGATTCCGGTTACGTGAAAAACCCGGAAGCCCTGACGGAAGAATTTTGGCACGAAGACCCCCTGAAAAGAAGGGAAATGCTTATGCCTTTTTTCTGGAACACGATTGCTAACCGGGGCCAATTATATGGTAACCGGAAGTATGGCAACAAGGTGGACTGCGCGAATACGATGTGGTTTTCCTATCCAGGCTATAATGAAATTTTGGCGGGCTTTGCAGATGATGATCGGATCAACAGCAACGCCAAAACCAACAACCCTAATGTCACGGTACTCGAATACCTGAACAAGCAGCCAGAATTCAAAGG
>DATGOS010000517.1:0-6730 GCA_035305725.1 Cyclobacteriaceae bacterium | reverse complement strand
TTTGGGGCAGCCAATGTTGGGGTAAGAAAGGAGTTCCGCAACAACGGTGGAAAACTAAACCTCAGCTTCACTGATATCTTCCGGAGCAATAAGTGGGTATGGGAAACCAACCTGCCTGAGCAGCATCTCTCCGAAATTTTTAACGGGGATTTTGATATCAAGGGAATCAAGCTAAGTTATACCAATAATTTCGGCAGCCAAAAAGTTAAAGGGGCGAGAAAGCGGGAAACAGGATCGGCCGAGGAGCAGAAGAGGCTTTGACTTACATCAGGTTCTTTTCGCAAGCCCGCGTATTCACTTTCTTGAAATTGCTTAAGGGATTGTTACCGTTTGTTGGAAAATCTACAGACTGCCGGAATCAGAAGGCTAGCCCAGGTCAGTGTCTTCACTGAATTAGAATACGTGAGTTATTACTTGTGTTTGGTTGGAATGTTTCAAGAAAAATTCAACAAATAATCAAAAGAAACAGTATCCACCACTTTTAGAAGGTCCTGGATATCAGGATAATCAGGATTGATGAGCAGGTTATGTTCAAGTGGATAAAATACAATATTCACCCTTGAGGACGGAACTTTTAGAAACGGGAACTCCATTTCCTCAAGCCAGGCTTTACCAAAATCCTGTTTGGCCTTGCCATGCGGCAACCTATTCCAGTCATTGGGGAGACTTTCTCTTTCAAGGGTGCCTATCCAGTTTTCATCAGCGATTTCATAGACGATCATATACCATGGATTGCCGCCCACAGCTGTTCCTTTGATGCACAGGTATTCCAAGAGCGCAACTGTGGGGGCGCTGCCCGCATATATCATTCTTGAGCCTTTGGGATTCCAGCGCCCTCCACCCGCAGAACAGCTAAAAGGATGTCTGAAATAGGCTTCGGACATTATCCTGTAATATCGCATAGGATCTACATCACATTGCCAAAGTGAAGCGCATCCAGTGCTTCATCAACCAATTCCACGCCGATCACCGAGGTAAGCAGCTTTGCGGGAACTGAATTTCCTAAGGCAAGATTGGGGCTTTGCAACCAAGCCTTCAAGTCATCCAGGCCGCCAAAGAGATTTACCCCTTTTTTGATTACCTGATCAATCCGAAAAAATTGATTGGATCCCTGAACTCCAATAGCGGTTTTGGGTTTCCATCTCGACACGGTGCTGGCCGATACCGCAGCCGCTTTGGCAATATCCGGAACTTTAAAATCCAAATATTCCAATATGGGCGAAATCTCCTCCGACCGCAAGCCCTTTTCTACAACTTTTGCCACCTCAAACATGTTGCCTGCTGTTTGAAAGGCGGGAATAAAATAGCCGTACCCAGACTGGACAGTATATTCCTTTTGCTGGCCGGCCCTGCTCACCTTAAAAGACTTGAACGGTAAGTCCCGACTTTCTTTTGTACTAGGTTTATATTTTCTTACAGCTTCCTGGAAGACTGGCTTCTTAGGTGATTTTTTCTCCTGATAAGCGGACACACTTTTGCCACGCCTGTCTTCCATCGGTCTCTTTTTGGATTGACTATTGCCTGAATTGTTGTCTTCGCCCTTTGCCATGATATCTCTCATTTGACTTGACAATATACGTCATTTGAGTGGGTTTTACCACTTTAAGGACAATTATTTAGACTATGTGAGGAAGTAACCGTTTATTTTATCGAAGCCGACAGCCCATTGGGATTTTATTGGATGATTAGTTACATTTAATGAATGTGTTTGTAAGACAGACATAAAGCCAAAGATCGTTGCTATTCCTCATAATAGAACCTTCAAGTTCTAATAATGAAAGCTTCTGTTGTTTCCAGTCGGCACATCTTACACCACGCTTTGGACCATGGTTCAAGGTCAATACTTTTTTTACTGCAAGGTCCATATTATAGCGGATCCCGTAGACCTTTATCGGTAATCCTTTTGTTTTTTTCTTTTTTAATGCATGCTGCTCATCTCTCTTATTCCCAGTCCAAAATTGAGGGCATTGTTACCGACTCCCGGCATGTTCCCATTGCCTATGCCAATGTCCTTTTGTTGCAGAGGGCAGATTCATCGTTTGTAAAAGGGGCGGTTACTGATTCCACAGGAAATTTTTCCTTACAAGATGTTGATCAGGGAAAGTTTTTTTTGACCGGCACTATGATCGGGTATAAAACAAACTATTTGCCTGTTGATGTTTCAGGAGCAAATCCCACAGTGATTGCGCTGAGGTTAACAGAAGATCTGGAGGAACTGTCCGAGGTGCTGATACAGGCCCAAAAGCCACTTTTTGAACAGCAAATGGACAGGCTGGTGGTGAACGTTAAAAGCAGTATCATCTCCTCCGGCTCCACGGTATTGGAGGTACTTTCCCGTACACCGGGCATCACGGTAAACCGGCAAAGCAATACCATCTCCATCAACGGAAAGGATGGGGTAATGGTGATGCTAAACGACAAAATGGTCCGCCTTCCCCTGGATGCCGTTGTGCAAATGCTTTCCGGAATGAATACTGACCAGATAGAAAAGATAGAAATTATTACCTCGCCCCCTGCCAGACTTGATTCGGAGGGTAATGCGGGGCTGATCAACATTGTAAACAGCAAAAGTCAAGAAATGGGTACCACGGGGGCTGTTTCCGGTAACCTTGGCTATGGATATTTCCATAAAGGCTATGTTCGGTTTGGGGGTTCTTTAAACCTTACCCACCGTACTGAAAAGTTCAGTTTTTTTATGGATTATACATTGATCAAGAACAATTTCCTTGGGATGTTCAATAGTTCTCAGCTCACGCACAGGCCAAACGGACAATATCTGAGTGAAGTGTCCAGTGAAAAGAGGTTTAGGGACTGGAACCAAAACGGAAGGATCGGGATTGATTTTATATTAACCCCTAAGACCACCCTTGGAGCCCAATTTTCCGCTTTTAGCAATAAAAGTGACCAACTGGCATTCAACACCTCTGAAATAACGCTGGGAGGGATTTCCCACACCCATATTGATTTTAAGGACAAGGAAAGAAATCACTGGAGGAATTTTGCGGTAAATTTAAACCTGACCCATCGGTTCACTCCAGATCATACTTTGAGTATAGATGGTGATTACCTCTATTTCTTCCATAAGAATCCTCATACCTACCACATTCATTCACAATACCTCCGGGAAAATATGGAGGAGGAGGAACAGCTGGACAACCGTAAGCATACGCCTATCCACATGTGGGTCAGCAAAATTGATTATAAAGTTCTTCCTCACGAAAAAGTACGGGTGGAAGCTGGCATAAAAGGATTTATGTCTGATGTTGAAAACAACATTAATGCTTGGAGTTCAAAGGAAGAAAGCGTTTTATTGGAAACCTTAAACCAGCACGTTCTGATGAAGGAAAACATTGGAGCTGCGTATTTGAGCATGGACGCCACTTTTAATGCCATGACAAAAATGCAGGCAGGACTTCGATATGAGCATACCTATACCTTTCTCCAAAACATTACTCAGGAGCCTATACTTGAAAAATCTTACGGCAATATTTTCCCCAGCTTTTCCATAAGCCAGGATTTCATTAACAAAAACAGGTTACAGTTTTCATATAGCCATCGTATTACCCGACCCACGTTTTCAGATCTTGCACCTTTTTTCACACTACTGGACCCGTTTACCTTCATAAGTGGAAATATGGAATTGCTCCCGGCAAAATCACATAGTCTGCAGACCAATTTTCAATTCAAAAATAATTACAGAATCAATTTTGACTTTACGCATGTCAGCAATTTCATCCATTGGGATATTTTAGTTGTTCCTGACCAGAACATCCAGCTTATCCAAAAAAACAACTTTGATAATACCAAAAACCTATCGCTCACCATAAGCGGCGCCAATAATTTTACTTCATGGTGGGAAGGACAAAGTTCCGTTCAGGGAGTATATCAACATGTGCGATCCATCAGCCAGGAAGTGCCCCTTACCCGGTCCAATAAATACCTGCGTTTTAATACTACCCAAACAGTGAAATTCGGAAACGGTTATTCCGCCGAACTTTCCGGCTTTTATCAAAGCAGAAGCCTGGCAGGTCTATTAATCCTAAAACCTTTCGGTTCATTGAATGTCGGCTTGCAAAAAGAATTAAAAGCCAATAAAGGGACATTTAGATTATCAGGTGAAGACCTATTATGGACACAATCCACAAGATTTTTAAACGGTAATCCATTGTTGGATTATAAGGCTGGCTTGGATATCAAACTTACTACGCGGCTCGTACGCCTCACCTTTTCCCGAAATTTTGGCAATAGGCACATCAAATCCGCCAAGAGGGATACAGGCTCAGAAGAAGAACGTAAAAGGGTTCAGTGAATTTAAAGAAATAAAGGGGATAACGGTTAAAAACCTGAAGTTCACATCATACCAAATCATTTCAGCTTCCCGGTCATTGCTCGATTGATAATCAGAATTCTTTTCAATTTCCTTTTTCTTCCCTTCTCCTAAGGTACCGGCTGATTCTTTCTCCAATTTCCAAAAGGCTTGCGGTTTCCTTTTCCGTAAAATCATAAGGCACAGGCTTGGCGATCCCAAGGGTGCCGTACACTTTGCCGCCAAGCATCATCGGAACTGCTATGGAACCCTCTACCCTGGTATCCCGGGCCGCGGGGCGGGCAACGCCGGAGTCGTCGGTCTGGAGATTGCACATTTCCACTGCCTGCTTCCGTTCCGCAGCAATGCCTGCCATGCCTTTTCCAACAGGGATTTCCAGCATTTTGGGCAGTAAAAATTCCGGTATCCCCTGATGTGCCTGTAGTATCAGCAAACCGGTGGCGGAATCCATGGTATGGATGGTTCCGGTAGAACAGTCAAATTCCTTTATGATTTCCGAAAGAAGGGTCTTCCAATCTGGCGAATGAACATCGTCTTCAAACCCCGTCAATATTTCTGCAACAGCTTTCATGTCGTCGGTTTTTCCCAAAGTAAAGAAATTTTTTGAAATGATGAGTGATGAATGATGAGTTATGAATGATGAATGATGACATGGATGCTCTCCCATCTGATCACGTACTCTGAACCCGCTGGGCTTATGCTGGAACCTAAATTTAGCCGGTGGGCGAACCGTGGTCAGTGGGCTGTCAACTGTGGACCGTCGTCTTGCATCTTATATCTTATGTCTCATATCTTTTTCTCCGATCTTTTCCCACATAGCTTAGGTAAATTCATAAATACCGGCTTGTGAAGCCTATATTTGTCTCAGAGCAACGGCAACATATGAACTACGATATTGCGATCATTGGCGGTGGACTGGTGGGTCTGGCTACCGGCTTGAAAATTAAACAGTTCGACCCAAACCTGTCCATAGCGCTTCTGGAAAAAGAATCCGGACCGGCAAAACACCAAAGCGGAAACAACAGCGGAGTAATCCACTCAGGGTTGTACTACAAACCCGGAAGCCTGAAAGCCACCAACTGCATCAGGGGTTATCAGCAACTTATTGAATTTTGCAGAGAAGAAAACATCCCCTTCGAGATCACCGGGAAAGTGGTGGTCGCCACCGCTAAAAACCAGATTCCCCTATTGGACAGCCTGCTGGAGAGGGGCCTGTGCAACGGCCTTGAGGGGAGCAGGAAAATAAGTCTCGTGGAACTGAAGGAACTTGAGCCCCATTGCACGGGACTGGCAGCCATCTACGTCCCTCAAACGGGCATCGTGGATTTTAAGATGGTGGCTTTGGCCTACGAAAAAAAGCTGGCCGGTCTGGGCGCCGACCTGTTCTTTGAAGCCGAGGTGCTGGGAATTACAAACCGTGGCGGCACCAATGTGATCAGCACTTCAGGTCCCGAAATTAAAGCCAAACTGATCATCAACTGTGCGGGCCTGTTTGCGGATAAAGTGGCGGCCATGACAGCGGAAGAAGCCCTTGAAGTAAAAATTATTCCGTTTAGGGGCGAGTATTATAACCTCAAAAAAGAAAGTGAACACCTGGTAAAGAATTTGATTTACCCTGTTCCTGACCCGAATTTTCCGTTCCTAGGCGTCCATTTCACCCGGAGGATGGCGGGGGGAATAGAGGCAGGGCCCAATGCCGTACTGGCCTTTCGGAGGGAGGGATACCGCTGGACGGACTTTAATGCCAGTGAGTTTTTGGAATCGATTCGCTGGCCTGGATTTCAGAAAGTGGCGGCCAGATACTGGAAGACCGGGCTGGGGGAATACTACCGTTCGCTTTCAAAAAAAGCGTTTACCAATGCATTGCGGCAATTGATCCCTGAATTGCGGGATTCCGATCTGGAAAAAGGTGGCGCCGGGGTCAGGGCACAAGCCTGTGACCGCAACGGCGGCTTACTTGAGGATTTTTATATAAAGGAAAATCCAAGGGCAATCAATGTGCTGAATGCCCCCTCCCCCGCCGCTACCAGTTCCCTCTCAATCGGTGAAACGGTGGCCAAGCTGGCATTAGCCCGTTTTTAATGGCTCTTTTTTTGTGCGGTTGTAACGGAGATATAACAAACTATGGGAAGAGGCGAATTTAAGGGAGCCATTTTTGATATGGACGGGGTGCTGACAAAAACCGCAGCTATCCATGCAAAAGCCTGGAAAACGCTCTTTGACGGGGTGCTAAAGGAACGGGAGGGGAATGATTTTGTCCCCTTTGATATGGACCGGGATTATAAACAGTATGTTGACGGCAAGTCAAGGCTGGACGGAATCCGGAGCTTTTTAGGCTCCAGGTCCATCGAACTTGAAGAAGGAAAGCCGGGAGACCGCGCCAAAGACACGGTTCATGGATTG
>DATGOS010000516.1:0-3480 GCA_035305725.1 Cyclobacteriaceae bacterium | reverse complement strand
CACATGCGTAAACTGTTAAAGACATCCCTGAGCGATCTTGACCTGTCGGTACGGGCATTTAACTGCCTCAAAGCCGCGGATGTAAAGACCCTGGGCGACCTGGCACAGCTTGAAATTTCCGACATGATGAAATTCCGGAATTTTGGAAAGAAATCACTGGCAGAACTGGAGCAACTGATTCAGGAAAAGAACCTGACCTTCGGAATGGATCTATCCAAATACAAACTTGACGAAGAATAACAAACGATGAGACACGGAAAGAAATTTAATCACCTTGGCAGAAAGTCTGCTCACCGAAAAGCGATGCTTTCGAACATGAGCACTTCGCTGTTGCTCCACAAGCGAATCACCACCACGCTTGCGAAGGCAAAAGAGTTGAGAAAACATGTGGAGCCGCTGGTGACCAGGGCCAAAGAGGATACGACCCACAACAGAAGGGTGGTTTTTTCCTATCTTCAAAATAAAGAAGCTATAAAAATACTGTTTGGTGAAGTTGCGGAAAAAGTGGGTAACAGGCCCGGAGGGTATACCAGAATAATCAAAACTGGATACCGGGTTGGAGACAACGCGGAAATGTGCATCATCGAGTTAGTGGACTTCAACGAGCTGATGCTCAAGGAGGCCAAGCCTGCCAAAAAAGCCACAAGAAGGAGCAGAAGGAGTTCTTCCACGTCTAAATCCGAGGCTAAAGGGGATGCAACAACTTCCGTTGAGACGGAAGACAAGGCTGCTAATGAGGATTCCTCCAAGTCTGAAACTAAGGCAAAAGCCAGGCAGGAGCAGTCGGAAGAACCTCAGGCTGAGAATACCGATAAGACAGAAGCTTCCGCTGCGGAAGAGACTGAAAGCGTAAAGGCAGATGACAGCACGAAAGCTGAGGCTGGGGATTCGCCGGCTCAGGAAGAAGGTGATGTAAATTCTGATCCCAAGGCAGAGGGAGATACTCCCGCAAAAGAGGACGACGGTGATCAGGAGAAAAAACCTGAGTAATTCATGGGATAAATATTTAGGAAAGGGGTTGGGCTTTGGTTCAATCCCTTTTTTGTTTGTGATGAAATAGCAATGCAGCTAACCGATAAATTCTTAAATTTGCAAATTCAAAATTAGACAAATGGATAAAAAACAAGCCACCCTACTTTTGGCAGACGGCACGGTATATTATGGAAGCCTGATCGGAAGCCGCGGTACCAACGGCGGGGAAATCTGCTTCAATACGGGTATGACGGGTTATCAGGAAATATATACCGACCCTTCCTATACCGGTCAGATAATTGTAAATACCACAGCCCATATTGGTAATTACGGCGTGTTGGATGAGGAACAGGAGTCCAGCGGTCCCCTGATTTCGGGGCTTGTGGTAAATGATTTTTCTGAAGTATACAGCAGGTTAACCTCAAAGCAGTCGCTGCAGGAGTATCTGGAAGAATATGGTATTACCGGAATTGCGGACATTGATACCAGAAGACTGGTCAGGCACATCCGCTCCAAAGGGGCCATGAACGCCATTATCAGTTCTGAATATGACAACATTGAGGAACTCCAAAAGGAGCTTGACAAGGTCCCTGACATGGCAGGATTGGAGTTGTCTTCACAGGTAAGTACCAAAGAGGCATTTTATTATGGGGACGAAAACGCCCCCCTGAAAGTGGCCTGTATTGATTACGGTATCAAAAGGAACATCTTAAAGAATCTCTCCGAGCGAGGCGTTTATTGTAAGGTGTTTCCGGCCAAAACGCCGCTGTCCGAGATGGAAGCCTGGGGACCTGATGCCTATTTCCTGTCCAACGGGCCGGGTGATCCCGCGGTCATGGATTATGCCGTCGACACCACAAAGGCAATTCTTGACCTGGACAAGCCGCTGTTTGGAATATGCCTGGGACAACAGTTGTTGGCCCGTGCCTGTAATGTCTCCACCTATAAGATGCACCACGGACACCGGGGGATCAACCATCCCATCAAGAACCTGATCTCCGGAAAGAGCGAGATTACCTCCCAAAATCACGGCTTTAACGTAAGCAAGGAAGATATTGAAAAGAACCCTGATCTTCAAATCACACACATTCACTTAAACGACGGGACGGTCGCGGGCTTTAAGATGAAGCACAAGCCTGCCTTTTGTGTACAATATCATCCTGAATCATCGCCCGGTCCCCACGATTCCCGTTACTTGTTTGACGAATTTATTGATTTAATAAAAAACTGACACTTAAACTTTAGCAATATGACTTTGATTCAATCCATCCATGCCCGGCAAATTCTGGATTCCAGAGGAAACCCCACTGTAGAAGTGGATGTCTACACCGAAAACGGAGCCTATGGAAGGGCGGCCGTTCCCAGCGGTGCCTCTACGGGAGTCCATGAGGCTGTAGAATTGAGAGACAACGATAAGGAGGTGTACATGGGAAAAGGCGTGCTCAACGCGGTAGCCAATGTTAACGACAAAATCGCTTCTGAATTGGTCGGGTTCGATATTTTTGAACAAAACCAAATCGATCAGCTCATGATCAGTCTGGATGGGACCAAAAACAAGTCAAAACTGGGAGCCAACGCTATCCTCGGAGTGTCTTTAGCCGTTGCCAAAGCAGCGGCCATGGAGTCCGGCCAGCCTCTATACCGATACATCGGCGGGGTCAGCGCCAACACGCTGCCGGTTCCCATGATGAATATCCTTAATGGAGGATCCCATGCGGACAATGCCATCGACTTTCAGGAATTTATGGTAATGCCGGTCGGCGCCGAAACTTTTTCCGAGTCCCTTCGGATGGGAACACAGATTTTCCACCACCTTAAGTCCGTATTAAAAAACAAAGGTCTGTCCACCAATGTAGGTGATGAAGGGGGATTTGCGCCCAACTTGCGGTCCAATGTGGAAGCGATAGAAGTTGTTCTTCAGGCCATCGAAAAGGCCGGATTCCGGCCCGGTGAAGATGTATTTATTGCCATGGATGCGGCTTCTTCCGAATTTTACGACGAAGAGCGGAAGCTGTATGTGTTTAAGAAATCCACAGGTGATGAACTGACCTCAGCGCAGATGTCCGCTTATTGGGCGGAATGGGTGAACAAATATCCTATCTTGTCCATAGAAGACGGCATGCACGAAGATGACTGGGACGGGTGGAAACTGATGACGGAAGCAGTGGGAGACAAAATCCAGATTGTGGGTGATGACTTGTTTGTGACCAATGTGGAACGGTTACAGCAAGGAATCGAACAAAAAATCGCCAACGCCCTGCTCGTGAAGGTAAACCAAATAGGATCCCTCACCGAGACCATCAAAGCGGTGGATCTTTGTCACAGAAGCAGCTACAAATCCGTGATGTCACACCGGTCCGGAGAAACTGAAGATTCTACCATTGCCGATCTTGCTGTGGCCTTAAATACCGGACAGATCAAGACAGGTTCGGCCTCCAGGTCTGACCGCATGGCGAAATACAACCAATTGTTGAGGATTGAAGAACAACTGGGCGATTCAGCCTATTT
>DATGOS010000515.1:0-3113 GCA_035305725.1 Cyclobacteriaceae bacterium | reverse complement strand
TAAATTCCCCGGTTTCCCAGTTTTGAAAAATTTTGTCCAGTGCGGTTTCCACCTCCAGGCTATTGGCGATGTTGTTGGCGTTTCCAAAGGGAAGAATGGCGATGGGAATTCTTTTACCGACCATCAGGCGGGACACCTTTTCTATGGTGCCGTCTCCACCCGCGATGACGACAAAATCCGCGTCCTGGTCCAGAGCCTTTGCATAACCCTCTTTTTTTGTATTTTGAACCGTCACTTTGGCGCCCCTTTTTTTTAGACTTTTCTCCAGATCCTTTAGGGGCAAGCCGTCTCCTCCGGCTGTAGGGTTGTAAAACAGGGTTATTTTCATAAAATATTTATTTTGATTACTGGTTTAAGCTTGGTTTTTGATTAGTTCAAAGAAGACCAACAGATTTACGATATGAGAATATTAATAACCAATGATGACGGAATTTACAGTCCCGGAATCCTTGCACTCGCGGAAGTTGCTGCGGAATTCGGAAGTGTCAGAATAGTGGCCCCGGATGTCGAGCAGTCCTCCATGGGACATGCCGTGACCGCATCCAGACCGCTGTCGTACAAAAAAACCAAAATTGGTGACTTTGAAGCTTATCGGGTAAACGGAACTCCGGCGGACTGTGTATCACTAGGCTGCTTCCACTGGGAAAAAGTTGATGTGGTCCTGTCCGGAGTCAACCTCGGGACAAATCTTGGAAACTCCATGTGGCACTCCGGGACTTTGGCAGGGGCAAAACAGGCTGCCCTCCTGGGAACCAAGGGCATAGCTTTCAGTACGCCCAGCCAAAAAGAAGAGTTTAACTTCAAACCGATCAAGCCCTATATCGCCAAAGTACTGGATTTCCTGTTGTCAGAGGACAGTCCTGAACTGGTCAACGTTAACTTACCCTCCAATCCCAAAGGCATACAATGGACAAGACAATCTGTCCGCCACTATGACGGGCTGGTGAAGCCTTCATTCGATCCGATGGGCAGAGAACATTTTTGGTTCACGGTCATTCCTATTGAAGAAACCGAAAAGGACACGGACAGATGGGCGGTAAACAACGACCTGGTTTCCTTAACTCCCCTGAGACTGGACCTCACGGACGAAGAGCAACTTGAGAAAATGATCAAAAGCAATGAATTTGCTATGACAGGAAAATTGGACAAATAAACAAAGAACTTTGCCAAGAAAGATGGCGCCTCCCGTGGTTACTGCACAGACGTTGTTAGCGTCCGTGCTTTCTTAAGGTGACAATTTGGAAACAGGTATTGGGTAATGGAATTTCCTGAACCGGCCTTTCAATCGATACCAATTTGCAACCACTAAAAGGAGGCATCATCTTTCTAATAATTTTCTATGGCTTCAATCGGGGCTGGCGCTCATATTCCCATCTTCATCAAAGACTACCTGATCCTGTTCGTTATCGAAGGTGAGTTCATAATAGGTTCTGCCTCCTTCCGAATATTTCCTGGTGTTGGTCAGGCGCTTTTTACGCAAGGTTTGATCCTGCATTATCTTTTCTGAAATCGCAGCGGGGATATCCCCCATCATCTCGTTGCGTTCCCCACCTAATGTGTCGTTTCTGATATCATTGTCGCCGGGAAGCCCTTCTTTAGGAACACCTCTGGGATTCAGTTCATCATTTATAGCCGAAGTGTCCCGCTGGTCCATCAGGTCATTGTCAGCCTTATTGTTGTCTTCAATCCCTCTGTTGGCATTGTCGCAGGAGCCCAAACTTACAAGCCCTGCGATGCTGATTATACAAATTAGTCTTTTCATAATCAATGTGGTTTTACAATGTGATTGCTACCTTATGCGGTTTTGGAATTCAAATTTTATGCCTAATATCTCTGGCATAAAATTCGTCCCAATCCCAGGCATCACCTCAATCCGGGGCAGACAACATAATCGCACATAGACAATCCGATCAGAAAATGACTGAAACAGTATACTTATTCCTCGGCATCTTACTTATCCTGGGTATTTTTTTGGACATTTTGTTTACGACCTATTCAATGGAAGGAGGAGGAAAAATGACCGATGTGGTACTGTCCAATGTCTGGAAGCTTATCCTATGGATAGCACGGTACCAGGGAACGAAAAAGATGCTGAATCACGCCGGCATGTTTATGATGTTCGGCCTGATCCTGCTCTGGGGCCTTGGATTATGGGTGGGCTTTTTCTTGATTTTGGCGTCGGATCCCAATTCCATCCTTTCCTCCGGTACCGGTACGGCTGCCAGCCTGGGCGAGAAGTTTTACTTTTCCGGCTATATATTATCCACCATGGGACTGGGAGATTATGAACCGAACAATGCAGTCTGGGGAACAGTCTCAAGCTTATTTTCATTTTTGGGGATTGTGTTTATCACACTGATCGTTTCTTACGTCTTGCCGGTACTTTCTAAAATAGTTGAAAAAAAACAGTTTAGCCTATACATTAACCATATGGGAAGCACCCCGCAGGATCTGTTACTTTACTTCTGGAACGGGAAGGATTTCTCCGAAATCTCCCAATTCGGGGATCAGCTCCGCCAACAGGTCCTGCTCATATCCCAAAGTCATAAAGCTTATCCTGTCCTGCACTACTTTCATACGTCCCGCCAGAATGAATCCCTGACCATCAGCCTATGCCTTATTGACGAGGCTTTGGACATATTGATAAACCGTGTAGCGCGGGACCAGTGGGAGGACAAGGAAATCCGGCCGCTTCGGCTGGCTTTTGATGTTTATCTAAACACGATGAGAGACACCTATCGATACAAGAAGAGAATGTTTAAGCCCATGGAACGGGATATCTCAAAATTAACTGCCGCTAACGTCCGCTTAAGCAAGGGCAAAGAGCAGGACGCTGAAAGAAAGGCCCTGTGGAAAGAAGTATTGAGATCGAAAGGCTGGTCCTGAGATGATGTCTACACAGCCCGATAGTGGTTGTATTTGGATCGCAATGCCTTTGATACGGAGTTTTGGTAACAGTTTTAAACTTCGTTATTGAAACCTTCATGTTGTTCACCGTTCCGTGGACAACCGTTAAACAACATTAAACAAGTAAATTATGTCAAAAAAGAAGATCGTCGTGATCACCGGCGGAAGCTCGGGAATCGGAGCGGCCATCTCGGCAACTTTGAGCC
>DATGOS010000514.1:0-3297 GCA_035305725.1 Cyclobacteriaceae bacterium | reverse complement strand
TTTCGTCCCTACGGGACTGCCCTCATGCTCCCGGCTAATCCTTGACGGAAAACGAAAATTATCCGTCTGTCCCTGGTGGTTCAAATGCTCCCCCGTCTGTTGCTGCAAAATCCCGCCCATGCGGCCAACAGCGCCTGGCTCCGTAGGAGCCTCACCTTTGTAGGAATCATGAACCAGAGAAACCGGCAGCCCCGGAGGGGTGGCACCTTCACCGGAAGTTGCCGGCATTTTTCGACGGCGAAATGTACGGACAGAAGCCGGGGCTGCCTGCGCGAAAAAAACATCCCGAAATGGCGGAGATCAACCCAGAGGTTCTTCAAGAACCCGTCGCCGCTAAGTCGTGTACACAGAATTAAACAACACATAATCCGTGGTGAGGTCACTTCCCCAGCCCGTGCCTTCCTCTTTCCCGGTGTTGAGTTCAAGGAGTACCCTTATGTTTGATTCCCGAAGCAGTTTCTTAATATAATTCTTGTCAAAATCGGTAGGCGCGCCTTTTTTCAGCACTAATACCAGATTCTCGTTGTCGCCGATATACAAATTGGCTTTTTTATAGGAAAATGGAATTCCTGCGTTTCCGCAGGCCGAGATGATTCTTCCCCAATTGGGATCCCTGCCAAACATGGCGGTTTTGACCAGCGAGGAACTGGATATGGAGCGTATCAGCTTGCGGGCGATTTTTTCTGACCGGGCTTTTGTCACCCGGTATTCTATAAATTTAGAGGCCCCTTCCCCATCCGAAACGATTAATTTGGCCAGGTGGATCAAGAGTTCCAAAAGCTTGTCCTTAAACAATCCATATCCGGGATCATCCTTAGACATTACTTTCTTGTTGCCCGCGAGGCCGTTGGCCATGACGGCAACCATATCATTGGTGGAGGTATCTCCATCCACGGTAATCATGTTGAAAGACCTGTCCACGCAATATTTAAGCGTTTCCTGAAGCAGGTTTTCGTCAATGGCAAAATCCGTCACCACAAAAGCGAGCATGGTAGCCATATTGGGATGGATCATCCCCGAGCCTTTGGCCACCCCGCCCAGGTTTACCGTCTCTCCATCAGCCACAAAGTCTACAAACCCTTCCTTGGCAAAGGTATCGGTAGTCAGAATCGCATTTGCCACAAAAGAACCTGCTTTGGTATTGTTGCTTAGTTTTGGAATGTTTATCCTGATGCCTTCCACCACGTCCTCGGTGGGAAACTTTTCTCCAATTAATCCGGTGGACGCAACAATGACATCTTCCGGGGTAATCTTAAGCATTTCGGCCACCACATTGGCCATCGCTTCGGCACCCTGTCTTCCCTGTTCGCCCGTACAGGCATTGGCATTACCCGCATTGCAGACGATTACCTGCGCCTTATTGTCCTTCAGGTGTTTTTGAGAGATTTTAATTGGCTCGGCCTGCACCTTGTTTTGTGTAAAAGTCGCTGCTGCCGCAGCCGGCACTTCGGAATATATAATCGCCAAGTCCCTTCTCATCGACTTCACGCCCGTGTGGGCACCCCAACATTTTATACCCCTTACGTTGGTTATATTTCTTAACATATATTATTATGGTTGAATTGGTACATGGTTTAAGCCGACAGTCTGGGGAAGTCCCAACATGATATTCATGTTTTGTACCGCCTGCCCGGCGGCCCCTTTCACCAGGTTATCTATGGCTGCCACGGCAATCACCCGCTGGGTCCTTTCATCCCAAAATGGATAAATATCACAAAAATTGCTGCCTCTAACTTCTTTCACTGCAGGTGCTTGTTCCCGGATTCTGACAAAGGGCTTGTTTTGATAATAGTCGCGGTAAATCCGGATTAGCCCATCCTGGCCGGGACTTTTACCCTCCTTAAACTTCGCATAGGAGGTCACCAGGATGCCCCGGTCGATGGGCAACAAATGTGGGGTAAACTGTAGGTGGACCTCCCGGTTTACCAGTTCTCCGAATTGTTCCTCAATTTCAATTGTATGGCGGTGTCTGCCTAACCCGTAGGCCCTGAAATTGTCGTTTACGTTGGAAAAATGCGTGGTGGTCCCCGGCTTTATTCCCGCACCGGTGGTGCCGGACTTCGCGTCGATGATAACCGAATCAGGCTGGACCATGCCTGCCGCAAAGAGCGGCGCGAGACTCAGAATAGCCGCGGTGGGGTAGCAACCCGGGTTGGCCACAAGGGCGGCTTTACGAATGGCCTCTTCATGCGCTTCCGGAAGCCCGTATACGGCAGCATCAAAACCCTCCGGATAGGTATGGTCTTTATTGTACCAGGATTTATATATCTCTGGTCCGGCCAGTCTAAAGTCTCCCGAAAGATCAATGATTTTTGTGTCCATACCTGCCCATTTTTTTACAAACTCCATGGATACGCCATGTGGCAGGGCGAGAAAAATCACATCCGGCTCGAAAGTTTCCACCTCCTCAGCCGGGGCCAGTTGTAAATCCAGCAAACCCTGAAACTGGGGGTGCAGATCAGAAAATTTCCGGCCGGCATGGCTTTCAGAAGTGATCACCACAATCTCCACGCCGTCATGATGAAGTAACAGCCTTGCAAGTTCCGTCCCCGTGTATCCGGAGGCACCCACAATGGCTACTTTATATTTTTTTATATCTTTTTCTAAATTATTCATTTGTTCAAATATTCAAGACATTAATGGTTGAGGGGAAAGTGATGTTATCCCGTCAACAATTAACCTTTTTTATTGGGAGTTGCTGCCGCCTGCTCCTCCAGGGCCTCGACAATTAAATTTAAGGCCTTCTGTATATCGTCTTTGGAAATGTTCAAAGGCGGCACCAGCCGAAGCACGGTATCAGCGGTAGCATTGGCAATTAAACCTTTTCCCATCAATGCCTGCACTATGGACGCTGCGGGACGGTCCAATTCGATCCCGATCATTAGGCCCAATCCCCTCACCTCCTTTATTTCTTTTCGACTTCTCTTTAGCTTGTTGACCTCATCGATTAACCACGTGCCGTTTTTTTGGGCGGCTTCGCAGAGTTTTTCCTCCGCAATCACTTGTAAGGTCGCCAGGGACGCTGCTGCGGCCAGCGGATTGCCCCCGAAGGTGGTTCCATGGTCTCCGTACTCGATGACCGCACTCACCTTTTTGTTGCAGAGGAAGGCGCCGACTGGCACTCCCCCACCGAGTCCTTTGGCCAGGGCCATGATATCGGGCTGTACGCCATAATAATCTTTGGCAAACCAGTGGCCGGTCCTTCCAATTCCGGATTGGATTTCATCAAAAATAAGCAGGATCCCATGATGATCACACAAACGTCTAAGACTCGTCAAATAATCTTTGTCTGCCGGA
>DATGOS010000513.1:0-8391 GCA_035305725.1 Cyclobacteriaceae bacterium | reverse complement strand
ACATCTTTTTTGTTTCTTCCGCAAAATGAGCAAGTAACTTGAGCCATTTTTTATTTTTTTCTTGTCAATACTTCATCAATGATGCCATAATCCTTGGCCATTTCCGCCCGCATCCAATAATCCCGGTCGGCATCTTTTTCGATTTGCTCCACGCTCTTCCCGCTGTGTTGCGCCAATATCTCGTACAGTTCCTTCTTAAGTTCCAGAATCTGTCTGACCGAAATTTCCATGTCGGAAGACTGGCCCTGCATCCCTCCGGAGGGCTGGTGGATCATTATTCTCGAATGGGGGAGTGCGGCACGTTTTCCCGCTGCACCTCCGGCAAGCAAGACCGCGCCCATGGAAGCGGCTAGCCCCGTGCAGATCGTACCCACTTCAGGATTAATGTATTGCATGGTGTCATAAATGCCCAATCCCGCATATACTGATCCTCCAGGGCTGTTGATATATAGGAGGATATCCTTCTTTGAATCGGTCGATTCCAAAAAGAGGAGCTGCGCGGTAATAATATTGGCGATATGGTCGTCCACCGGTGTGCCCAGAAAAATGATCCTGTCCATGATGAGCCGCGAAAAGACGTCTATTTCCCGAAAGTTGGTCGGTCTTTCCTCAATCACCGAACGTGTCATGTTTTCAACATGCTGCGTGTACTGGTCAAAGGCACTTCCATTTACACCCTGGTGGTGCACGGCAAATTTCCTGAATTCCGCTTTATCTAACATAAGTCGTTTTTTTGGTTGTTACAAAAATAAAAAAAGTCCTCACTAAAGGACTTTTACATAACGATTAATTCCGAAAATTAGTTTTCCAAAAGTTTTTTGAAGTCCTCCACGCTTATCCGTTCCTCCTGCAAATTTATTTTTTCCCGGATATACTTAATTACCTTTTCGTTTTGCACCGCACTGAACATTTGCATGTAATTCTGGCCCTCCTTTCCCTGAAGGTAATTGTCGGCGAAGGTGCCCAGGCTGTCTTCCAACTGCGCCCCCATGCCGGAGGAGGCAAACTGCTGCCTGATCATGTCCTTGGTTTTTTCCACTACCTCTTCGTGATTACCCCGCAAGCCGTTTTCTTCTGCGATCTGGTTGGAGATCAAGGTCCATATCATCTGCTTTGCATATACGGGATACTCCGCCTCAATTTCCTCTTTTGAAATCTTCCCCTCATTAGTACGGGCCAGCCATTCTTTGAGAAATTCCTCGGGAAGGTCAAGGTCGGCTTGTTTTACCACCGCCTCCTTGATCTGTTCTTCGTTGTACACGCGCGCCTCCTTGTTGTAGTTGGCGGTAAGCAGTTCCCTGGTTTTTTCAAAAAACTCCTCTTCGGATTTGATCTGATCGGGACCAAACACTTTATCGAAAAATTCCTGGTTCAGTTCGGCTTTTTCGGTCCTGTTGATGTTTTGCACCGAGAAGATATATTCTCCTTCAATTTTCGATGCTTCTTCCTCACTGATGTCCAGTACCTGTTCCAATTCTTCCCCCAGGACCTTTTTCGGTTCAAATTTTACCTCCGCACCTTTTTCCAGACCGACAAACTGCTGCCGGGAATCCTTTTCCACCTTTGACAGCGGCAGGGAGAAGCTCTTTTGGTAACTGCCATCCGTTGACTTTAAGTCACCGTACAGGAAATCATCTTCCTGGCTGACCTCGGGGTTGGTCATGGTGCCATATTGCTGCCGGAGATTCTCCACGGCATCGTTGATCTCCACTTCACTAAGTTCCAGAACGTATTCCTTTACCTGAAGGGACTCATCGATTTTCAGGTCGATCTTCTCCAAAAATCCGATTTTGTATTCAAACTCAAACTCCTTTTGTTCCTTCCAGTCTATTTTATCGGCATCTTCCACCACAGGCAAGGGATCCCCCAGCACTTTAAAGTCCTGTTTTTTGATGTAGTCATTCAGGGAATTGCTGAGAATACTGTTGATCTCCTCGACCAGCACGGAGGTACCGTACATTTTCTGGATTCTTTGGATGGGTACTTTGCCGGGCCGGAAGCCGTTCATGGTGGCTTTCCTGGCATATTCTTTTAGCTTCGCATCAACATTGGGTTGATAGTCTGCCTCTTCCAGTTTTATTTTCACGGAAGCCTGATTCGAGGAATATTTGTCTAGTGTAATTTCCAAGGTATTGCTGGTTATGAGTTCCAATCCAATAAAGAAAGACCCCCGACCGACCCGAAAGCTGTCGGGACCGCGATCGAGGGTCTTGATTCGTGCGGATGAAGGGATTCGAACCCCCATGCCTCGCGGCGCTAGATCCTAAGTCTAGTGCGTCTACCAATTTCGCCACATCCGCATTTATTATGCCTTCACTACATCTCCGATGAAATGTGGACGCAAAGGTAACAACGAATTTTTGTACTTTCAACCCGACCCGGCAAATTTCGTAAAATAATTACCACCTATTGTTTACAATAAAAAAGGAATTGTTTTATCTTGGTAACTATGATCAAGGAAGATTTAGAGGTAGAAAGAAAAGAAATACTAAAAAGATACAGAAGGCTTTTGAGGATGGCCAAGCCCCTGCTGAAAGACGGCGATGCCAAACTGATAAAAAAAGCGTTTAACGCATCAAGTGAGGCGCATAAGGAAATGCGCAGAAAATCCGGGGAGCCTTATATCTATCATCCCCTGGATGTGGCTTTGGTATGTGTGGAGGAAATCGGTCTGGGCACCACAAGTGTGGTAGCGGCACTGTTGCACGATGTGGTGGAGGATACAGACTGGGAGCTTGAAGATATAGAGAGGGAATTTGGTCCCAAGGTGGCCCAGATCATCGACGGCCTTACCAAGATTTCGGGGGTTTTTGAATATGGAAGCTCCCAGCAGGCGGAGAACTTCCGAAAAATGCTAATCACGCTTTCCGACGACGTGCGGGTGATCCTGATCAAGCTTGCCGACCGGCTTCACAATATGCGGACCCTCGGCAGCATGCCACGCAACAAGCAGCTGAAAATCGCTTCAGAGACAAAATACCTTTACGCCCCGCTGGCGCATAGGCTGGGCTTGTATTCTATTAAATCGGAACTTGAGGACCTGTACCTGAAATTTGTGGATCCGGAGGCATACAATTTCATTGTCAATAAGATCAGTGAAACCCGAGTATCCAGAAACAAGTTTATCAAAAGTTTTATTGCTCCCATAGAAAACGAACTTAATCAGCAGGATTACAAATACAGCATCAAAGGAAGGCCAAAATCCATCTATTCCATTTTCAGTAAGATGGAAAAGCAAAACATCCCGTTCGAGGAGGTGTATGATCTGTTTGCGGTAAGAATCATCATCGATACGCCTCTGGAAAACGAAAAGGCGGATTGTTGGCAGGTCTATTCCGTTGTCACTGACTTTTACCGCCCCAACCCCGACCGCCTGAGGGACTGGATCAGCACGCCCCGGGCCAACGGCTACGAATCTTTGCACACCACGGTGATGAGCCATACCGGGCAATGGGTCGAGGTGCAAATCAGAACACAACGGATGGATGACATTGCCGAGCGGGGATATGCGGCCCACTGGAAATATAAGGATAAGGACACCGGGGCCTCCAAAAACAGGCTGGGGCTGGATGAATGGATCATGCAGGTCCGCTCTCTCCTGGAGTCCAATGACGGTACAGCCATTGAATTTATGGATGACTTCCGGGGGAATTTGTTCCATGATGAGGTATTCGTTTTTACGCCCAAAGGGGATCTGAAGGTCCTGCCCAACGGGGCTACAGCACTGGATTTCGCGTTTGAAATACATTCCGAAGTTGGATCGCACTGTATCGGGGCCAAGGTTAACCAAAAGCTGGTTTCAATCAACCACCAGCTCAAAAACGGGGACCAGGTGGAGATCCTTACCTCTACAAAACAAAAACCTTCTGAGGCCTGGCTAAAGTCGGTGGTCACCTCAAAAGCAAAGGCCAAGATCAAAGATGCTTTAAAAGAGGAAAAGAAGCACCTGATCATGGAAGGGAAGGAGATCGTCCAAAGGAAGCTAAAGCAAATGAAGATGGATTTCTCATCGGTTGTAGTGGAGCAGCTGCGGGCGTTTTTCGAGACCAAAACCCCGATGGAGTTCTACTATAAGGTAGGAAAAGGTATTATTGATCCCACGTCCATCAAGAGTTTTAAGGATTTTAAGCAGGCCAAAAAGCAGAAAGCGAAAAGCCCCATGAACCAGATCATGGACGAAATGTCTTTTACCAAAGAGATCAAGAACCTGAAAGGCGCGGACCATGACCAGCTATTGATCGGGGAGGATATGGACGTGGTCGACTATGTGCTGGCCAAATGCTGCAACCCCATTCCCGGTGACGAGGTCTTTGGATTTGTCACGGTGAACGAGGGGATAAAGATTCATAGGACTTCCTGCCCCAATGCGCTGGAACTGCTTTCCAACCACGGAAACCGTGTCATCAAGGCACGATGGACCAGCCAACAACAAATTGCTTTTCTGGCAGGCCTCAAAATCGTGGGGACTGACCGGGTGGGCCTGATCAACGACCTTACGAAGGTCATCTCGAATGAGCTGAAGGTGAATATGCGCTCCATTACCGTGGATTCGGACAGCGGTATTTTTGAGGGTACCATAAAGCTGTACGTACACAGCACCAATCACCTGGACAACCTGATCAGCAACCTGTTGACTGTGCCCGGAATCATTAAAGTTTCCCGGTTCGACTAGATTTGGTTCGTATACTGGAACAAATCTAAATAAGAACCTTATATTTGTAAAAAAATTGCAATCATGGCTTTAAACGAAAAGCTCTTTGAAGAGGTAAAGACAATATTTACGGCATACCTGGAAAACAAAAAACTCCGGAAAACCCCGGAAAGGTATGCGATCTTGGAGGAAATTTATGACCGGAGTGGCCATTTCGATGTGGAATCCCTCTACATAAGCATGAAAAACAAAAACTACCGGGTGAGCAGGGCTACAGTCTACAACACTTTGGATCTTTTAGTAGAATGCGATCTGGTCATCAAGCACCAGTTTGGCCAAAACCTGGCACAATATGAAAAATCCTATGGCTACAGACAGCACGATCACCTGATCTGTACCGAATGCCACAAGGTCAAGGAATTTTGCGACCCCAGGATACAAAATATACAAAATACAGTAGGTGAGGTGTTGGACTTTAACATTATCCATCATTCCCTGATCTTGTACGGCAACTGCACCAATGATTCCTGCGAAAACAAATTGATCGCCCAATAACTGCAGACCCAATTCATGAAGATCAGCTACGAAAACAGAAGAGAGAACAACGCGGTTATATTGCAGCTAAAGGGGGACCTTATCGGTGATGAGGTAGGGCCACAGTTGGTGGATGTCGTTTCCGACGCCATTAACGACGGTTTGAAAAACTGCATCATAGACCTCAAGGAGGTGCGGTACATCAGTTCGAGCGGAATCGGGGTGCTGATCACCATGCTGACCAAAATGAGGAATGCGGGCGGAGAGGTTTACCTGACCGAACCTTCGGAACACGTGAAAAAACTGCTGATCATCACCAAACTCAACAATATTTTTACTGTTTTCGACTCGCTGGAGGTTGCCCTTCAGAAAGTTAACCCTTGAGGGGTTTATTATTTTTGTACTATTTTAAAGCGCATTTTTTTAAGCAGTACGCTTCTCGCACCGCATTTTTTTTTAAAATAAACGGTAAAATCAATTTGCTTTAGGGATATTAACTAAATTCGGGCTTGAATTACTGATCGCCTGCTTTGATGGGTGAATCAGCATTAAATTTATTTATTAAGATGAAAATGGATGTTCTTTTAGGCTTACAGTGGGGGGACGAGGGAAAGGGAAAAGTAGTGGATTTTATGGCTCCCGAATATGATGTGGTGGCCAGGTTTCAGGGAGGGCCAAATGCCGGGCACACGCTGGAATTTGACGGGATCAAACATGTGCTTCACCAAATACCCAGCGGTATTTTTCGGAAGAATATTAAAAACATTATTGGAAACGGAGTGGTATTGGATCCGGTAGTGTTAAAAAAAGAAATTGAAGCCCTGAAGAAATTCAACATTCCTCACGGGGAAAACCTGTTTGTCTCGAAAAAGGCCACCATCATTATTCCTACCCATAAATTGCTTGATGCGGCTTATGAAAAATCAAAGGGGGAGAAGAAGATTGGATCCACATTGAAAGGGATCGGGCCCACGTATCAGGATAAAATAGGCCGCATAGCCTTACGGGTCGGGGATCTGTTGAGCCCGGATTTCAGGGAACATTACGGATCACTGGTGGAAAAGCATTGCGACATCCTTAACTTTTACCGGCATGATCTGAAGGACCTGCCAGCGTTGGAGGAAGCATTCTTCGATGCCGTTGAGTTTTTCGGAACGCTGAACCTGATTGACAGTGAATATGAAATCAATGACAGCCTTGACAGTGGCAAAAAGGTACTGGCCGAGGGCGCTCAGGGATCGTTGCTGGATGTGGACTTTGGCAGCTACCCGTTTGTGACCAGCAGCAGTACCATGGCTGCAGGGGCCTGCACCGGATTGGGCGTGGCGCCGTCAAGGATCGGGGAGGTGTACGGGATATTTAAAGCATATGGAACACGCGTAGGAAGCGGCCCGTTTCCCACGGAGCTTTTTGATAAAGCAGGGGAACTCATGCAATCGGCAGGCAACGAATTTGGCTCAACCACCGGCAGGCCTAGGAGATGTGGCTGGATTGATCTTCCCGCGCTGAAGTATTCCATCATGATCAATGGGGTCACCCAATTGTTTATGATGAAGGCGGATGTTCTCAACGGATTTGAAGAAATTAAAGTATGTACGCATTACCGGCTACCGAACGGGGACACAATAGATAAATTGTCTTTTGAAATGGGGAGTGAAGGCATTTCCCCTGTGTACAAAATTATGAAAGGCTGGAACTGTTCCCTGGACAGTGTACGGGATTATGCACGGTTCCCGCCGGCCTTGCAAGCGTATGTTTCCTACCTGGAGGAAGCTTTGAATGTTCCCATAAGCATGGTATCTGTAGGACCGGACCGGACACAAACTATTTTAAAATAATTTCCTTAATGTATTCCTTTATTGGATATTTTAGTTTAAGTTAGTTTCCGAATCTAAAACGGATTCATACAGAAACACCCCTTGGAAGCGTTCTGCTTCTTGAAAAAAATGGATTATTTGGTTTATTAATGTTGAAAATGAAAAATCTTATTTTACATTTGATGGTCGGTGCCGTGGTTTTTACATCTTGCGGCGGCGAAAACCAGCAAACTTCAGAAAACACCCGGATCGCTCAGGAAGATATGAACAAAGACAACACCCTTACAGCGGCGGAAAAGGAAGAAAACTGGCAGTTACTTTTTGACGGCACGAGTACCGATGGATGGAGGGGCTTTAACCAGGACGAACTTCCGGAAAACTGGGTGGTGGAGGATGGTACCTTCAAATCCCTGGGAACAGGGGGCGATATAGGCGGAGACATCGTGTACGGTGCTGAAGAATTCGGGGAGTTTGAACTTTATTTGGAATGGAGGATCGCCGAGGGAGGGAATAGCGGCATATTTTATCATGTCGTAGAGGATGAGAAGTATCCGGCTCCATACCATACGGGACCCGAATACCAATTGATAGACCAGATCGGTTTCCCCCAAAAACTGGAAGACTGGCAGTCTATCGGCGGTGATTATGGCATGTATACACCGGATTATGAGGGTGCTGTAAAACCTGCCGGGGAGTGGAACAGTTCAAGGATTATTTTTACAGAGGAAGAAGTCTCCTACTGGTTGAATGGACAGAAAACCCTCAGTTTCGTACCCTGGTCGGAAGACTGGGAAAAAAGAAAAGCCGAAGGCAAGTGGAAGGATTTTCCGGACTATGGTACAGCCAAATCCGGTTTAATAGGATTGCAGGATCACGGGAGTTTTATTTGGTTCAAAAACATAAAAATCAGAAAATTATGAAAAAGTTACTTTGTGGGTTATTTTTATCGGGTACGTTTTTAATGGCCGGTTGTCAGTCCAATGAGGTGCAATTGTTTAATGGGGAAGACCTTACCGGATGGGAAGTTTACGGGACTGAAAAATGGTATGTGGAAGACGGCGTTTTGGTTTCGGAAAGCGGGCCTGACGGGGAGTACGGTTATTTGGGTACTACCGAAAATTATAAAGACTTTGAACTGACTGCGGAATTTTTACAGGAACAGGACGGAAACAGTGGGATTTTTATCCGGTCCACGCTTGACGGTACCAAAATCTCAGGCTGGCAGGTGGAAGTGGCCCCTCCCGGTAGTAATACTGGAGGAATTTATGAATCCTACGGCAGAGGCTGGCTTATTCAACCCGATCCGGAAAAGGATAAACACCTGAAATATGGAGAATGGAACACCATGAAAATCAGGGTTGTGGGTGGTACCGTCACTACCTGGTTGAA
>DATGOS010000512.1:0-5347 GCA_035305725.1 Cyclobacteriaceae bacterium | reverse complement strand
GAGGGCCATGGATGATGGCAAGGTCCCGGGCGCTATGTACCAGGTTGACCGCCTCATTTTGCCCCTCATTTAGAGAGGCAGAGGGATTAAATTTTCCGGTATCCAAAAATTCCGCAGGATGGGCGCCCAGCAGTATGTCCCTCAGCTCAGCCACCCTACCGGTTTCTTCCTTAATGAGGAATTTCAAAGTCCTCTCCATTTCGCGGTAGCTAGCCTCGTCAAAAAGCAGGTCTACGCCAAGCTTTCCTTCATTGATCCAGTTTGGCAAGCGGTCGCCGGTTAGGGTGATGACCATAACATCCTTGCGGACAAAATTCACTACCCCGCTGACCCTGGGAAAATTGCTGCCGACGTCCAGGGAGTTTGAGAACAGTGAAACTGACTTTCCGGATTGGAATCCATGGGACTGGTTCGAATCATGTCGCTCGACTTCCACAATATAACGGTCCCCGTAGCCTGTTTTTACATTTTTAAGCGCCAGGGGGTACCAACAGATGCCTTCCTTTTTCTTGTCGGCCAGGGTGCCTTTTAGATTCTTTTCCCTATATTGCCGTAAATCTTCCTCCCACTCTTGCTTTAAAAGTTTTAAAGTTAACTTTAATTCTTCCTGTAAATCCGGCATCAATGGTTACTTTTATAGTTCAAAATTAACATTTATAAGCGTATTTTCGCTTTTAGGAATAAATTTTTACATCCGTGAATTTTCTGGCACATGCTTTCCTTTCATTCAATGAACCTAAAGTACTTGTGGGAAACCTGATCGGGGATTTTGTCCGGGGGGATGTCAGCGATAGGTTTGACAGGGAAATCGTCTGGGGCGTTCAACTTCACCGGGACATCGATGTCTTTACCGATTCCCATCCTGCGGTAAAAGACGCCCAGAAAATACTCAAGCCCACATTTGGGCTCTATTCGCTGGTAATCACGGACATGTATTTTGATTTTTTTTTATGTAAGGGCTGGGATAACTATTGCCACCAGCCCATTGAAGAATTTTCCGCCCATGTCTATGAGGTATTGGAGTTGCATTATGGTGTCCTCCCCAGAAGCTTCAGGCCAATATTCAAAAATATGAAGAGACAGGACTGGCTGGCGAACTATGGGACTTTGGAGGCTATGAAAGCAGGATTGACTAGCCTGTCCACACGGGCCACGTTTGATTCCAAAATGGAAACCGCCCATCTGGTCCTGGAGGAAAGGCAGGAGGATTTCAAGGCCTCTTTTGAGAAGTTCTTTCCCGAACTGATTGTCTTTTCCAGGCAGCGGCTCAATGAAATGTTTTCAGAAAAATGATTGAATGCAAACCGAAACTATCCACCTATTTCTCGCTGGGCGTGGTGGTCGCCATCTTGTTGGCGGGGTTGATCTATATCTTAAATGACTTCAGCACACGGCCGTCTTTTGGTCTTCCTTTTTACCTGATCAGTTGTTCGTTGATCACGCTGGTCCTGGTGATGCTGTTGGTAAAGATGATGGCCGGCTACCGGTTTATATCCGCGGGAAAAGGGAAGCTGGAAGTACGCCTGCCTCTAAAAGGCCTCAAACGGAAGTATACCCTGGCGCAGGTAAAGGCATGGACAGAAGAAATCATCAAGGCAAACAAAAGGGAGTTTAGGCAGATTACCATTGTCTTTGAGGACAACAACTCGTTTAGCATCAGCAACCATGAGCATACCTCCTATACGCAATTTTTAAAGTACTGTGGGGATAAGCTGGGGAAGAAAAAGGTAAGGTAAGTGAATTCGCGCAACCCCGTCCGGGGTTTTTGGAAGTGACTGCGGACTGTGTACCAGCCCTACAGGCTGGCCGGGGGAGACGGTGACTTTAACTTGGGGCGGTGCCCCAAGTTAGAATGTACCAGGCTTACAGCCTGAGGACGTCCCAAGGAAAACTGAAAGCCCCAACTAAACTGTGCCGACAGAAGCCTGAAGGACTTTTACATTAAAACCTGCGGCAGACCCTCAAGACAAGGGGCTGTGTGAAGGGTGACAGGCTCAGGGTACGGAAGGAAATAGTATCTGAAAGGCTTTGACATCCCAGCCAGAGGTCTCGACTTCGGTTATGGACAGGAATTCTATAAGGCTGACGGGCTGAAACATGGGACAAAAACCGGATGAGAGGTTTATCCCTAAGCCCGGGTCGCGGGAACGTTTTACAAAAGGATTTTTCGGTGAAATGTTGTGCCCGTTGGTTAAGGTCACGGGCATTTTTGGCGGTGATTGGGGATTGTGCCAGCCCTACAGGCTGGCCGGGGAGACGGCTTCTTAAAAACTTGAGGCGGTGCCCTAAGTTGGGATGTACCAGGCCTTCAGCCTGAGAACGTCCCAAGGAAAACTGAAAGCCCGACGAAATTGTGCCGACAGAAGCGTGAAGGACTTTTACACTAAAACCTGGGGCAGCGCCTCAAGGCAAGGGGCTGTGTGAAGAGTGACAGGCTCACGGTGCCGGAAAGGAATATTATCTGAATGGCTTTTGACATCCCAGCCAGAGGCATAGCCCCGCGTTTTGGACAGGAATTTTATAAGGCTGACGGGCTGAAACATGTGACAAAAACCGGATGAGAGGTTTATCCCTAAGCCCGGTTCGCTGGAAGGTCATACAAAAGGTTTTTTCGGTGAAATGGGGTGCCCGTTGGTTAAGGTTACGGGCATTTTTGGCGGTGATTGGGGATTGTGCCAGCCCTACAGGCTGGCCGGGGGAGACGGCGACTTCAGCTTGGGGCGGTGCCCAGGTTGGGATGTATCAGGCTTTCAGCCTGAGGACGTCCCAAGGAAACCTGACAGTACAATGAAACTGTGCCGACAGAAGCCTGAAACGCTTTTACGATGGGGCAAATCCTCTAACGCCTTTCGGCTGGTACACAAAACCGTTTGTTGTCAGCGGCTCCCTGGCATCAACAATATTAATATTAATTGACCTGAAAGTAGGCCTGATTTCGGTGTTTGATGAATGGTTACTCGAACCCAGGTTAAAAAAATACACCTTGCCGCCTAATGTCCCCAATCATATCGGTCCATTTCCTGAAGACAGGCTCGCAGCAACTGGATGCTGAGGTCAATGTCGTTTTTATGTGCCATTTCGATGACCTGGTGCAGGTGACGGGTGGGTATGGAGATGGCCCCCGCAATCGCGCCCTGTTTTCCCATTCTTTGTACCCCCGCGGTATCCGTGCCGCCGGCGGGTAGTATTTCTGGTTGCCAGGCAATGTTGTTTTTGTTAGCCGTAACCTTCATAAAATCCACCATCCTGTAATCACAAATGGTGGAGCCATCCATTATTTTAATGGCGGTGCCCTTGCCGAGTTCTGTTATTCTCTCATGGGGCGCGGCTCCGGGCAAATCGTAGGCGATGGTGGTATCGAGGGCGATGCCAAAATCAGGATTAATCAGATGCGCGGCTACATTGGCACCCCGCAGCCCCACTTCCTCCTGCACGGTAAAAGTGGCGTACACATCATAGGGTGGATTGTCGAGTGAACGCAGCGCTTCCAGTAAAATAAACACCGCTACACGGTTGTCGATGGATTTGCAGTTGACACAGTCGCCCATTTCTATCAGTTTTCTCTCCCTGGTAATCGGGTCTCCTACTTTTATTACCTTTTCCACCTCCTCTTTGGACATACCCAGGTCAATAAAAAAATCCGTCACCTTAGGCATTTTGTTTCTTTCGTCCTGGGTCATTACATGGATGGGTTTGCTGCCCATCACACCGATGAGGTCTTCCGAACCGTGGACAATGACCCGCTGGGCCGTGAGGGTTTTGGGATCAAAACCTCCCAGGGTGTGGAACCTTACAAAGCCGTTGTCATCAATATGGGTGACGATAAAACCGATTTCGTCCATGTGCGCGGCCACCATGACCTTCTTGTTTTCGGGGTTCTTTGCCCCCCGTTTGATGGCCATGACGTTGCCGAGGTTGTCCACCACCACGTCATCCACCAGAGGACTTACCTCTTCAATGATGAAATCCCTAATCTTTTTTTCAAAACCAGGCGCGCCTGGCAATTCGCATACTTTTGCTAATAATGCGGTGTTGATCCCCATATCGAAAATTTATAGTATGATTGGATAAAAACTCGCCGGCGTCAGGTGGTCCGGCGTTAGTATGCCCTGACGGCCTTTCCTTCCATAAAGTTCACAAATGACCGGTTTACCACCTGCACGCCCCCTTTTGTGGGGAAGTTACCCGTAAAATACCAGTCTCCCAAATGATCGGGGCAGGCATTGTTAAGGCTGACGACCGTCTGGTAGATTACCTTGACCTCAGCCTTAATGGCATCTGTGGTTACGATTTCCGCAATCTTGTCGGAAATTTGATCATAAGTGAAGCTGGAGTACACCTCCTTCACATGATTCACGCTGCCGCTTGGATCCTCCAGGCATTTAACATATACCTCATCCAAAATATGGGACTTACCGTGCTCGTGCAGCAGCGCAATAGCGGCCCTAAAAGCAATAAATTCCTTCATCTTGGACATATCGATCCCATAACAATCCGGGAATCGGATCTGGGGTGCGGAGGATACGATAATGATTTTTTTGGGCTTTAACTGGTCGAGCGTGGTCAAAATGCTTTTTTCCAAAGTGGTCCCACGGACGATGCTGTCATCCAGAACCACCACCGTATCAATTCCCGCCCGGATCACTTCGTAGGTGGTGTCATACACATTGGCCACCATCATGTCCCGGTCGTTGTCGTTGGTAATGAATGTCCTTAACTTGACATCCTTGCTCACCAGCTTTTCCACCCTTGGACGGAAGTTCAAAAGATCGTCAATCTCTCCCAGGTGTGGCTTGCCCTCTATCAAAACTTCCCTTCTTTTGGCACTGAGATAATCCTCCAGGCCTTCGATCATCCCGTAAAAAGCAGTTTCCGCCGTATTGGGGATGTAGGAAAACACCGTGTTTTTGAGATCAAAATCTATGGCTTTCAATATCTGTGGGACCAGGGCACGGCCCAGCTTTTTCCTTTCCCTGTAGATATCAGGATCTGTTCCCCTGGAAAAATAAATACGTTCAAAGCTGCAGGATTTTTTCGGCAAGGCGAGAATGATTTCGTATTCCCCCACCGATCCGTCCTTCTTTACAATTAAGGCACAACCCGGTCTGATTTCCCGGATTTCCTTATACTCTATGTTAAAAGCAGATTTAATGGCAGGCTTTTCGGAAGCGACCACGGCGATTTCATCATCCACATAATAATAGGCGGGTCTGATCCCCGCAGGATCGCGTACCACAAAACTGGCGCCGTTTCCGTTCAGTCCGGCCATGGCATAGCCTCCGTCAAAATCACGGCAGGACCTTCTCAAAATCCTGGCGACGTCAATTTCATTTTCTATGATGTCGGT
>DATGOS010000511.1:0-4210 GCA_035305725.1 Cyclobacteriaceae bacterium | reverse complement strand
CAACCCGAAGATCCTGTCGACAGGAAGCTATAACAACGCGCTCCGGGCGAAGGTCAAAGACTTGTTCGACGAACCCGAAGACAACCCGTATATCCCCAACGCCAGAGTGGCCGAGACCAACCGGTTGACGGATATCCTCGTGGACAACAATGACATCCGAAGTGGTCTGCAAGTGGCGCAGGGCGAGATTGGAAAGATCATCATCTCCAACTATTACCGCCGCAGGGCACATGCGTTTTTCTACAAGACTAAATACAAGCCGACAGGCGTTAAAAATTACACTGTCATTCACAATGATATAGGAGGCGACATCCAGGCGGACAAGGACATTGCCGTCGGTGCCACCGCGGGGGCAACGAGCGTGACGGGCACGGTGGTGAAGGCGGTGAACGGAGCCGGGATGAAGTTTGCCGTGGAAAGAACAGCACCCATCGATATGGCATTGCTGGAAAATGAGGATGAAGCCATCTACCGTGTGCACATTGTCGGGGTGGGAAAAAGCGGCAATCCCAAAACCAAAGCCGAACAACTCAAAAAAGACAGGCTGATCGTCGAGACTTTTGCACTTGATTTTGTGCTTCCCATCGTCGGAATGGGCATAGGCGTATTGGGCGACGAGCAGAGGGGGGATTTTGTGGATGCAGTGGATTATTTTCTCCAATATGCACCAGGAGCCTTCGAAAAACTGAACGAAGGGGACTTTAAAGGAGCAGTCGCAGACTTCCTGCAAACGGTTCAGACGGAACGCGGCAACGAATTATTGGAACGGTTACTCACAGCGCTCTACAAGCATGCGGCAGAAAAAATCAAGGATGATGCGGGAAAGGAGAAATTCTTGGCACGGACTAAAAATGTCCCCGTGCTTAAAGTCTTCGACGGCGTCATGCAGGGAGCAGACCTGGCCTTGATAGCCGGGTACATCATCAATTCCAAACAACTGGAAAGCTGGGAGGTCACTGTGCGCAAGAGCCAGGTTCGGCTGGAGCCTAAAGAGTCCAATGCCGTTCCTTTCTCCCAGATCAAACTCGACGCGATAGCCAAGGACGTGGAAGAGTCCCAGAAAAAGGACCTGACCTACCAATGGCGGACCTCAGGTAAATACGGTTACCTGATCGACACAGAGGGCAACCGGGGCGCCGCCTTTGAAAATGCCTTATCCCAGGTTTCTTATAACTGCAACGCCTCCACCTCCGACCTGGGTGATGAAAATATCGAGTATGTTTATGTGGATGTTTACCTCAAGGGGGAATTGCTAGGCAGTGATTCCACGCAGATCAACGTGCAGAAAAGCGGTTATGTCATGCGACCTGGCGGAATTACTGTAACCGGAAAGAAAGGCACTAATGGCACTCAGGCCAAGCTGTTTTTGAAGCCTGTCAACTGGAACATCATTCCCGAGATAGCACCAAACGACCGCCGGGAGTACAAGATCGTCTGGTCTACGGAAGGCAAGCACGGCGGATTGGTCTCGCCCGGGGGAGGGGAGATACTCAGCACGGTGACAACTTATGACCGCCATAGCATGGTCTACGAATGCACGGACGACCAAACCATTACCGGATCTGAAGCCATCACCGCCCGGATCTACTCGCGGGACAAAAGCGACCCCAAAGCCTCCTTTCTGCTATTTGACGAGGTTCGGGGATCCGTTGCGATCAACAATGACCCGAAAGAAAGGATCGTACACCTGCCGGTCCAGCTGATGAAAGGGGATGCGATACTTTGGGACGTCCCTGCCCGGGATACACGGGGCAATACCTATTATACGCACCAGTGCTATCAAGTGCTGGGCGCGATATTTAAACAGAATCCGGAAGATGCCTCTTACATCATCACGTTTTACAGTGCGGGGGGCAGGGGCAATACCGAAAGCGGTAGATGGAATGCGGGTGATTCGATCAATGGTTTTTCGCATGGTGACAATTATCCAGCTTATGATGGGAGTACCTATAAAGTAGGTACTGGATTGGGTGGCTGGAGTGTAGGACCTTATTATCCGGATCAACCAACACCTTCGTGCAACAATACTGGAACGCTTTCCGGTGAAGATACCTGCGTGCTGATTGTTACTTTGAAATGAGACACAAGCCGATCAGCTTGAAATAATAAACACAATGGGAGAGATTAAATAAGGTGGATGAATAAATAAAAGATTTAATGGTTGTTTTTTGCACGATCTGAACGAGAAACTTCGATTTAAAACATTAAATTAGTCGGGAACTAACGGACCCAAAATGGATCAATCTGAAGATCGGCTAATTTTTGAACAGTCTTTTTTGACCACTTTACGCTCCAACAATGAAAATCTTCTGAAGCTTCTATACTTAGAGGGTTTTGGTGTCGTACAGCAATTCGTGTTGCACAACAGTGGATCGGAGGAGGATGCCTACGACGTTTACCAAGAGGCATATCTGGCGACTTGGAGAAACGTGCAGTTGTCGCGATTCTCCCCTTTGGATGGTCAGGCTTTCATCGCCTACCTGGTTCGCATAGCAAAGAACAAATGGATCGACGAATTGCGGAGGCGGAAAAAAAGTAGAGAAGGCCTGCAAAAAAGCCCAGGGTATGACGACTCCGAGGTTTACAACGAAGAAGTCGATGAGTATATTCAAATTCTGAAGAAGTATTATGCAAAACTTGGCGGTCGGTGTCAGGACTTGCTGGGGCGTTTCTATTTCCGTGAGCAGCGGCTAAGCGAGATTGCTGCCCATTTTGGGTGGACCGAGGCCAGTGCGAAGAACAACAAATACCGTTGTTTGAAGGAATTAAGGGAATACTTTATGAAAGCACACAATGAAAATGGATAAAAAACCAGGATATGAGCTGTCGGTGGATGAGATGGCGTTGATAGAGGGCTACCTGTGCGAAGAACTGTCACCAGCCGACCGGGAAGCATTCGATCGGAGAATGGATACCGATCCCGCATGGAGGGACAAGATCGGGGAAGTCAAATACCTGATCCTGGGTGTCCGGGAAGCAAACCTTGCCCGGGAATTGATAAAATGGAGGACAGATTTGCTTTCAGATAAACGAATACTTACACCGCCTATCCAGCCATCCATCCTGCTGTCCCGCTGGTGGTGGGTGGCTGCCTCTGTTGCCTTACTGGTGATGGGCTCCCTATGGATCTTTGGATCCAAAACGGATACGCCAGAACAGTTGTATCAGGCATTCTATGAGCCTGATATTGGCTTACCCGTAGAAATGAGCGTATCTGAGGAGGGTCGATACCGCTTCTATGACGGAATGATCAGCTATAAAGAGGAAAATTACGCTGATGCCCTGGCCAAATGGGAGGGCTTCGGTGCCGAGGTGATGTCATCGGACACACTCAGTTATTATCGGGCGATGGCACACATGGGACAGGGTGATTTTTCAGCAGCAGCCTCCTTGCTCAGCGGAATGGTTTCAGATCGTCATTCAGTATTTCATACCGATGCCCTTTGGTATCTCGCTCTTTCCCACCTTCGTCAAGGTGAGAAGGAAGAAGCCATCGCACAACTGAATAAAATTCCTCATGATGAGCGCGCGCAACAGTTATTGAATAGATTGGAATAATTTGATCCGGTATGTGGCCTATACTCCTTTTGATATTGAGCGGATTGTCTGTCTTCCTAGGTAGTCCTGCAACCGACTACGAGGCTGCAATACGGACTTATCGTGAAAACAAACTGGATAGCGCCCGGTTTCATGTAGATCGTGCCATTGCACACTATCAAGCGGAGGGAAAAACAGACAGCATCGTATTGTCCCGTGTTCAAAAGGCATTGATCATTTGGGAAGTCGAGGGCTTAGATGCCGCATTCCGATCGATGGATAGCACCTTAAAAATGGCGGAACAACTTCCTGTAAGGCATGCCGGCAGGGTTGCTGCCTACAGCCGCATGGGTCAGTTGCACATGTATCGCCACGAATTCAGATCTGCCGTTGATTTTTTTTATCATGCCGAAAACGCGATAGCCCAGCAGAAAGATCCTCATACCGTCGCCCTATACAACCACATGGCAGTAATGTCCCTTATGCAGGAAGATTATCCGTCGGCCAGGCGGCACATTGACCGGGCCTATGCGCTGAATATGGAGGTGGAGGGACCGGACGGAGCCACCATGCCCATGATCCTACAAACCCGGTTTTTTATCAGCCGGTATAGCGAGGACTTTAAACAAGCCCTCCAGGACGGGGAGGAATACCAGCGGGTGACTAGGCTACA
>DATGOS010000510.1:0-7056 GCA_035305725.1 Cyclobacteriaceae bacterium | reverse complement strand
CCCTTCCGTTTGGTCAATGACGTTTGCGGTAAAGTACTGACCGTGAAAGAGCGGCCGATAGCCATATTGTTCCCGTTTCAGGTAACTGACAAAGCTGATGATGTCCCTGGGATCATTTTCATTGATCACCGTCTCGGCATTGGCCCTGATGACGATCAGCGCGTAGGAACCGTATCCGATCAAAATAAAAACCAGAGAAAGCAACACGGTGTTGAGCACCGCCTTGCCATGCCGGATAGAATACCGGACCGCGGCAATCAAAGCCGCCAGAAACAGGGCTACGAATACGATAATGCCCGATCCAAAAGGAAGTCCCAGGCTGTTGACAAAAAATATTTCCATGGATCCCGCCAAACTGGGGAGGCCGGGAATAATAATGTTGTTGATGATAACCAGCGCCACGCCTCCCAACAAAAAAGCGGCGATTCCCCCTTTCCAGGTGGGATTTGCGTATTTTTTAAAATAGACGATGAGCGCCATGGCCGGTATGGCCACCAGGTTCAACAAGTGCACGCCAATGGACAAACCCACGAGATAGGCGATGAAAATCATGTATCGGTTTTCTTCCTTGGGATCCGAGATGACATCCCACTTCAAAAACGCCCAGATAAGTATCGCCGTAAAAAAAGAAGACATGGAGTATACTTCTGACTCTACGGCGGAAAACCAAAAACTGTCGGTAAAAGTATAGGCCAGGGCGCCGACGATACCTGCTCCCATCAGCGTGATGGTATGCCCTTTACTTTCTTCTCCCTTTTCGATGTGAAACAGCTTTCTCCCCAATAAGGTAATGGACCAGAAAAGAAAAAGAATGGTAAACCCTGAAAACAAAGCACTGCCCACATTCATCCAATAGGCGACGGACAGGCCATCACCGAAAGCCAAAAATCCAAACATGCGGTAAACAAGCAGAAAAAAGGGAGCTCCCGGAGGATGAGGAACCTGTAACTTGTAAGCCACCGCGATGAATTCTCCCGGATCCCAAAAGCTGGCTGTCTCTTCAATTGTCAACACATATACCAGGGACGCAATTAAAAAAACAATCCAACCTGTAAGGTTATTGATCCGCCGATAATCTAACATTTTTGAAATAGTATGGATGAAAGGCGAAAATAAAGAAATATTCAGGAAAATCGGGTGATTTTACACTTTTTAATACATGAACCCCCGGCTTAGCACGCCCCCGGAAATACAGGGATCAGGTGAAAAGCCGAAGCGCAAGTGAACAGGAATGAAGTGATGGCGTGACCAGTACATCTTTGTACTTTGTACTTAGTATGAAGTACATTTCTCTTTTCAGCTTATAGTTGCCTCTCCCCCCGCCGCTTTTTCCTCTCCGCAAAATAAACCTCAAGCTCCTCCCTGGAAAGCGCATTTAGCGTCTTTTCTTTAGTCAATCCTCCTTTTCTTCCTACCAAAACCCCGTATTTCATGTGGCGAAATGCCCCCTTTTCATGGGCATCCGGATTGATGGAAAGCGTTACGCCCTTTTCCAACGCATAATGTACCCATCTCCAGTCAAGGTCCAGTCTTCTGGGATTGGCATTGATCTCAATCACCACCTGATGATCCGCACAGGCATCGATTACCGTTTGGTGATCGAGGGGATAGCCATCCCTTCTCAAGAGCAGTCTGGCGGTAGGATGCCCCAATATGGTTGTAAATGGATTTTTGATAGCATTTAGTAACCTGGCAGTGGCTTTTTGCCTGTCCATTCCCAAGCTGGAATGCACCGATGCGACCACAAAATCAAAGGTTTCAAGGACATGCTCAGGATAGTCTAGGCTGCCGTCGCCGAGGATATCACTTTCTATACCGGCAAAAATCCGGAAAGGAGCCAATTCGCTGTTTAATTTGCGGATCTCCTCCTGTTGCTGCATTACTTTATCAATATCCAAACCGCCGGCGTAAATGGCCGACTGGCTGTGGTCGGCCATGCCCAAATATTCATAACCCAGCGATATACAATACTCCGCCATTTCCCGCAGGTTGTGCTTTCCGTCGCTGTAGGTGGAATGATTGTGCAGGGGCCCTTTCAGATCACCAAACTCCAGCAGTCTCGGCAGTTTTCCCTCGCGGGCCAAGGGGATCTCAAACTGGCCTTCCCGCAATTCGGGGGGAACGTAATTTAATCCGGCCGCCTCATAAGCTTGAGCTTCGGAAGTAAAGGACCCTGTCTTGAAAAAAACGGCCAGGGACTGGTCTTCCTGAACCGTGGCCAACAAGTGGGCTTTGCCGGCGGTCCGCAAAAGTTTTTCCCGAATGTATTGATCCGGCCTGGCAAAGTGTATGATGACTTTTAAATCAAGACCGCCGAACCTGCCCCGCCACTTAAAGGGGCTGGAAATCTTTAGGTCTTGAGACAACGCCTCGATACGGTTGACAGGCCCGAAATCTGCCTTTCCGTCCGGAGTTTCAACGAGATATTCCAGTTGCTCAATAATTTCAATGTTTCGGGCAAACTCGCCGATAATGGATGCCTTTCCGGGTGCAAACTTTTGTTCCAGCTCCGAAAGAAGGGCGGCGGCGGACGCTTCAACTTCCGCATAAAGCCATTTGCCCGTGTTGGCAGCGGCAAATTCCATGGCCTGCATAATGGCCTGCTGGGTTCTTTCCCCAAAACCTTTCAGCAATGCCACTTTACCCGATTGGCAGGCCTCCCTGAGTTGGTGAAGGGAAGTCACCTCCAGTTCTTTCCAAAGGACCTTAATTTTCTTTGGTCCCAGTCCTTTGAGCTGAAGCACCTCCAAAAGCCCTTCCGGGGTACGCCGCATTAGATCGTCCAAAAGCGGATGTGAGTTGGTCTTAGCGATAGCAGCTATGGCCTCAGCAATGTTTTTGCCGATCCCTTTGATTTCCTGCAGCTTTTCCACGTCCATTTTCTTCAGGTCCAGCCCTATCCTGTCAATGGTGTTTATGGCAGACTGGTAGCTTCTGATTTTGAAGGGATTCTCATCGTGCAGCTCCATGAGCTGCACCGTGAGCTTGAGTCTTTGGGTAATTGCTTTATTGTCCAAGGCTAAATTTTTTATCGTTGTTATTGCAAAAATCTGCTTTAGGCAAAAATTAAAGGAAAGCTACAAAAGAACCAAATAAAATATCCTTTAATGGTGGTTGATCCGCGTTGATGGCATATATGATTCAGCCAGTTTTTTGTGCGTCCAGACCGTCCGGCCAAATGTCAATAATAAATGTTTTATAATAAAATCATTAGCGTTATCTTATGGATCTATCTTGACTGGAATGAAAATATTGGTGCTTTTGCTGGTGTTGACGGCAAGTTACCCGTTGCGGGGACAGGTGCAGTTTGTCCAACGGCTGGAATTTGAAACGAAATGGGACCAGGATGATTTCATCATTTTGACCCGGGCGGACGGGGTGGTGGCTTTTAGGATGGCGTCCGAAGATGCGTTCAACAGGGAAAGGGTCCTTCAATACTTTACGGCTGACTTTCAGCTCCGGTCCGGCGGAATGAAAAAGCTTGCGGTGGAAAGCCTTTACAACCTGCTTGGTTTTGATCTGGATGGGGACCTGCTTTACGTTTTGTTTCAAAAAGGAGAGTCGCCCTCCGGAGACAAATACATCAGTGAAATTAACCTGTCTACGGGCGATGTCCGGGATATTCCGCTGAAAGTCATTTTGGGCATGGAACTTCAGGAATTTTTTGTGCTCAACAAGCAAGTGATTCTCATGGGCAATTTGGATTACAGGCCGGTGATCCAACTTTTTGATACCTCCACCCAAAGGGTTTATACCATACAGGGGATGTATGAAAAAGACGCCCATATTATGCAAATGCGGAAAGCACCTGAGTTTGACGGATTTGATGTATTGATGAGCCGAAAAGACAGATTCAAAAACAACACGGTGTCCATTTTGAGTTTCGACACGGAAGGCAACAAATTAAAAGAGGTGGTCATAGACCATCTCAATGATACGGACGCGGTGATCGTGGAGGGGTTGCTGAGCCCTTCCTATAGCTACACGCAAGCCTTGATCGGTCCCTACGGGAAGCGGAGAAGAAACAATTACCAGGGAATGTTTTACACGCGGATCAACGAATTTGGCGAGTACAGCAGCCAGTTGTACGATTTGCAGGATTTTGAAAACTTCTACAACTATCTGCCGGAAAGGCCGAGGAAAAGAAGGTTGCGGGCACTGGAAAGAGCCATTGAAAAGGGGAAGGATACGCCCATCCGAAATTCCCTGTCCACCCGGGAGGTGATCGCGGAGGGGGGCAACTACCTGGTGTATAACGATCACTATGTGTCCTCCTCCAGGCGGTATTTCCCCAGGGACGGAATGTACATCAACAACTTTTACCGAATCAATCCCATGGTAGGCAACCTCGGGGGCTATAATGGGTATTACAGCCCTTTGTGGACCAATCCATACCTGCGTTCGGGCCAGGTGGCCAACCAGTTTAAATACCTTTCCGCACAATTAATCCTGCTGAACGAAAATGGAGATATTTTATGGGACAATGCCATCTCCCTTGACAATGCCGAACGAACGAATCCCGGCAAGTTTGGGGAAATTAGTTTTGACGGGGAAAACCTTTACTTCATGTACCTGGATGAACTGGAAATAAAACTGAGTAAGCTTAAAAACGGCGAGGTAATCTTTGAAAATGAACCGTTTGAACTGGAGCTTATCCACGAGCATGAGCGGATCCGGGAAACCCAGGAAAGCAGCCTCGGCCTGATCTGGTGGTATGATAATTATTACCTGCTGTCCGGCAAGCAGCGCATCCGGTTTCAAAAGGAGGATGGCAGTGAGGACCAGCGGGAAGTTTACTTCCTTTCCAAAGTAAAAGTAGAGGATATAAACTGAGTCAGCCGGAAGTGGTCCAAAATTAATCTTTATATTTGCCCCAAATCCTCGCCATGCAGAAAAGACTCGTACTGGACCAACAGCAGATCTCCATAACCCTTAGCAGGTTTTGTCATCAGTTGATTGAAAGCCATGATGATTTTGAAAACACGGTTTTACTGGGATTACAACCCCGCGGTTCGCTGGTGGTCGACAAAATTGTCAAACGGCTGCATGAAATCAGCAACATCACCGTACCGTCAGGCTATTTGGATTCTACTTTTCACCGCGACGATTTTAGAAGAAAAGGCTTTCCCTTAAGGGCCAATGAAACCAAAATTGATTTTTTGATAGAAAACAAAAAGGTAGTCCTGGTGGATGATGTCCTGTACAAAGGAAGGTCGGTACGTGCGGCTATGGATGCCATGCTCGCCTACGGCCGACCTCAAAAAGTAGAGCTCATGGTCCTGATCGATCGGAAATTCACCCGTGATTTTCCCATTAAACCTGATTATTATGGCCGGCAGGTCAATACCCTCGAAAGCCAGTACGTGAGTGTCGAGTGGCAATCCAATGAATTCGACGAGGATGCGATTTGGATCACGGAAATTGTTAAACCCTAATCATGCAACAGCTCAGCAGCAGACATTTACTGGGAATCAAGCATATCAATGAAAATGATATCCAGTTAATATTTGAAACCGCGGACAATTTCAAAGATGTGCTTAACCGGCCCATCAAAAAAGTGCCTTCCCTACGGGACATTACCATCGCCAATATATTCTTCGAAAATTCTACCCGGACAAAGCTTTCCTTTGAACTGGCGGAAAAAAGGCTGTCGGCGGATGTGGTGAATTTTTCTTCCGGAAACAGTTCGGTGAAAAAAGGAGAGTCGCTCATGGACACCGTAAACAACATCCTCGCCATGAAAGTGGACATGGTCGTAATGAGGCACAGCAGTGCCGGCAGTCCGCATTTTCTGTCCAGAAATATCGAAGCCAATGTCATCAACGCCGGAGACGGCACCCATGAACACCCCACCCAGGCACTTTTGGATGCTTTTTCCATCAGGGAAAAGTTGGGTGATGTAGCGGGCAGAAAAGTTGCCATTATCGGCGACATCCTTCATTCCCGGGTGGCGTTGTCGAATATTTTTTGCCTGCAAAAACTGGGCGCCGAAGTAATGGTATGCGGACCCGCCACCCTGCTGCCCAAACATATTGACAGCCTCGGCGTAAAGGTAGAGTATGACGTGGCCAAAGCACTTCGGTGGTGTGATGTGGCAAACGTGCTCAGGATACAGCTCGAACGGCAACAAATCAAATATTTTCCCTCCCTTAGGGAATACGCGCTGTACTTCGGCGTGAACAAAAAGCTTTTGGACCAGCTGGACAAGGAAATCGTCATCATGCACCCGGGGCCGATAAACCGAGGTGTGGAACTGCATTCTGATGTGGCAGACAGCGAGCATTCCATCATCCTCCAACAAGTGGAAAACGGAGTGGCCATCCGCATGGCCGTGATATACCTGCTGGCCGGCTTAGGATAAGGCTAAAAGAATTGATTTTCGGCCGTCTGCATTCGTTTCAATACAACCTATAAAACGTGCCGTTTCGGAAGGCAAATAAAAAAAGCCGCTTTAAAAAAGCGGCCTTTTTAAGCTTAGCGAATGTTATCTGGCAGCGCTCCTCCTGAAGACAAAAAATACCAAAAGCAATCCCAATACCATGAGGAAAGCATTGCCCCAGACATAGCCTTTGCCATATGCAGCCAATTCACTGTAGTCCAACGCGTATTTGATACTGTTGAAGAGGCCGTATAGGAAAAAAATAGATCCGATAACCAAAACTGCCTTTTTCATCCTTGTAGGCCTTGACCAGAAGTTGACGATTACTTGGTGATAATGGTGGTGGTCGGTGAGTAAATTCCAAAGGTAATGGCATTGATCAATCCGTCCACAAAAGTGTGTTGAATGGTGACGTCATAATTTTCCGCACCACCTGCCAGCACGTTAGGATCGGTAACACTCACCGGAGCCAGACCATAGATTAAATAGTGGTTCATTTTCTTAACTTCCATTCCGGTTTGAGCTCCCTCTCCAACAGAAAAAGTGTAGGTAAAGCAGGAAGTCATCATACAGGACAACCCAACGGCCAAAGCTAAATTCAGAATTAATTTTTTCATTTTGTGACAGTATTAAATAATTTTCCTACTCATAAGGTTTTTCGGATTCACCCCGTTTTT
>DATGOS010000509.1:0-2318 GCA_035305725.1 Cyclobacteriaceae bacterium | reverse complement strand
ATGTTTACCATTCTCTGGCGGATCGGTACAGTCTTGACTTTTCCCAATTCAAACGTAAATGCATCCTGCACATGTCTTTGCTCATGTCTACTCAGGCTATTGTAGAAAAGGGTTGCTTGGCTAAAATGGTCGAAAAAACTTTTGCTGCGTTTTCGCACCTTCGAAGCCTCCACTCGCTCCTCAAAAGAATTGAACCCGCCTTCTTTTATCATTGCCTGAAAAGGACATCCACCACCCAAAGTATTGGGATGATAGCTGGCCTTCCCTTTGTTCACCTGCATTCGGTGCATTCCATCGCGTTGGTTATTGGTGATTTCCTGAATGGGCTTGTTGATTGGAATTTCATGGAAATTTGGACCTCCTAGACGTGATATCTGTGTATCTGTATATGAAAATAGACGGCCTTGCAAAAGGGGGTCGTTTGTAAAATCGATTCCCGGTACAATATGTCCCGGATGGAAGGCAACTTGTTCTGTCTCTGCAAAGAAATTGTCAGGGTTACGGTTCAGCGTCATTTTACCGATGATCTCCACCGGCACCATTTCTTCAGGTATAATTTTTGTTGGGTCTAGGAGATCGAAAGGAAATTTATGTTCATCCTCCTGGGGTACAATCTGTACTCCTAATTCCCATTCCGGGAAATGGCCTGCCTCGATGGCCTCCCAAAGATCACGGCGATGGAAATCTGTGTCTTTTCCCGCTAGGCGCTGAGATTCATCCCATGCTAGGCCCAGTACTCCCTGTAAAGGTTTCCAGTGAAATTTCACAAAGTGTGAATGACCTTGCTCGTTAATGAACCTGAAAGTGTGGATACCGAACCCTTCCATTGTTCTAAGGCTACGAGGTATGGCCCTGTCGCTCATCAACCACATGATATTGTGCATCGCTTCGGGCATCAAGGAAATAAAGTCCCAGAATGTATCGTGGGCAGATGCCGCCTGAGGGATCTCATTGTCCGGTTCTGGTTTGACGGCATGTACAAGATCGGGAAATTTTATGGCGTCCTGGATGAAAAAGACAGGTGTGTTATTCCCTACCAGGTCATATATACCTTCCTGGGTGTAAAACTTCACGGCAAACCCCCGGATATCCCTTGGCATATCGGTCGAACCTCGGGAGCCCGCTACCGTTGAAAACCTGACAAAGACCGGGACCTTCACCGAGATGTCGTTGAAGAGCTTTGCCTTGGTATATTTTTGCATGGATTTGTACAACTGGAACTCTCCGTGGGCTCCGGAACCCCGGGCGTGCACGATCCTTTCCGGTATCCTCTCATGATCGAAGTGGGTGATCTTTTCCCTTAGGATAAAATCTTCCAATAGGGAAGGACCACGGTCCCCGGTTTTCAAAGAGTTGTTGTCATCGTTAATTTTGAGGCCTTGATTAGTGGTCAGGAACTCGCCCTGGGTATCTGTGGTATACCGACCAAGCTGTTCCTGCTTAGGGTTGGCGCCATTTTTAAATGGCTCATTTTCGTTGGGTTTCATGTTATCGTAATATTTTTAAGGTGAGATTGAAAAGTCAATATTATAGCTTCAAATAGATCGAGGGAACCAATTTTACCATGTGTTGCGAATCCAGCATATTTGAATAGTTCCTATTTTTGTTTTCTCTTTAAAAAAACTGTCCGCTAAACGCTAAGGAGACTAATATTAAACCGCTTTTAAATTTTTGGACTGAGGGCTCTGCGACAATGCCCGCGAATTTAGGTCAGTATCTGCGATAGTAGTTAAGAGGCAATCAGATTTCTTTTCTTCTCCCAATGTGCGCAAAAGAAGCTGTTGTACCTGCCTCTCGTTGAGCGTCTTGGCATATGCGGCCAATGTCCCATAGCTTGTGATTTCATAATGCTCCACCTTTTGGCATGCAGCAATTAAAACGGAATCCCGTCCAGCCCCTTGCGGGATATCAGCCAGAGATTCATCGCCCTCCTTCAGGATCCCTTCCATTGCCAGGCACTTTTTGCCTTCTGCTTTTTCTCCCATCAGTTCAAAAACTTGCTCCAGTCTAGCAACCTGCTCATAAGTCTGTATACAATGGTCCTTTATAGCTGTTTTCAGACGTACATCGGTAGCTTTTGCTTCCATTTCCGGAAGTTTTTTTGTCAATGCCAGTTCTGCCCAATAAATATCTTTCAGGCCTGTCAAGAATATATCCTTGAGATGTCTTTTGGCATTTGATGTTTGTTCTTTTCTTTGCATGGCTGTTTATTTTGATTTAAGGTTTAATATGTTCATTTCTGATTTTTCTCTTTAATATTGGTAGACTTAAATGGCTTAAGACTTCTTTTAACAGTCCAAATAATTAATTAAATTGCG
>DATGOS010000508.1:0-2796 GCA_035305725.1 Cyclobacteriaceae bacterium | reverse complement strand
ATGCTGACCATTATCATCGCCTTTCAATATGAGCAGTTCGGCGGGGTCCTGGGTCTGATCATATCCTGGTTTGGCGCACTGGTAGGCCCCATCGCGGTGCCCATGCTCTTCGGGGTATTACCGGCATTTAAGTCCTGTGGGCCCAAGGCTGCCATATCCTCCATTGCGGCAGGCCTGTTGGCATTTATCATAGGCAAGAACGTTGAACTTCCGTTGGGACTGGAAATAGGGCTTCCTGTTATTGTTTCCACCGTGGTATATATTGTTGTTGGGATGTTGGAAAAGCATGTACCCGCCAAAGTGGACAAGATGTTGGAGTCCATCAGCAAAGAGTAGTGACAACCAAAAAATAAATCATAAATTGTATGGTCAATCCGGGGTCCGATATGAAAAAAAAAACCACGGAAATTACATCAAATATAAGTTACCTATGAATCTTAAAGTCCTTGGCTCCAGGAATGCGATGGGAGAAGCCGCAGGCAAGGCGGTAGAGCAAAAAATCGTCGAACTCCTAAGTGAGAAAGCGGAAATCAGGATGATATTTGCCGCGGCACCTTCCCAAAATGAACTGTTGGCCTACCTCCGCAGTTCAAAACTCATTCCCTGGGAAAGGATTACAGCCTTTCACATGGATGAATACATAGGACTTCCTGCGGGCCATGAGGCGCTTTTTGCCAATTTTCTGAACAATAAGATATTTGAAGCCGTAGCTTTTAAAGCTGTTCACCTGATCGACAGCAGCAACGACCCGCAGGAGGAATGTCAGCGGTACGGAGCTTTGATCAGAGAAAAACCCATCGACATCGTGTGCCTTGGAATTGGCGAAAACGGACATATCGCTTTCAATGACCCTCCTGTGGCGAATTTTGAGGATCCCGAAATCATCAAAAGGGTGGCACTTGACCCTGCCAGCCGACAACAACAGGTGAACGACGGCGCTTTTTCCTCTCTGGATGAGGTGCCTTTGGAAGCTTTGACGTTAACCATTCCCGCCCTGGTAAACGCGAATTATTTGTGTTGCGTGGTGCCTGGAGCACAGAAAAGGGAGGCGGTAAAGCAAGCGGTCCATGGTCCGGTTACCACAGATTGCCCGGCATCGATTCTCCAAAAACATGATCAATGTGACCTTTTTGTGGATACGGCGGCTTATCCCTCCGAAAGCGAAGTTCAAAACTCGGTCCAGGCCATCAATTGTATCACCGGCGAGAAGCAATCCTTCACCCGGAATCAGTCCGGGAAACCGTTGAAGTCGGGTTCCGGAAGCCTGCCCTTTGCCGGGCCGGGTCTGATTGACCTGCAGGTGAACGGTATTCATGGCGTTGATTTTAATGATCCCGCACTGACAGCGGATGACATGCTGGAGGCAACCCGGTATTTGCTGGGCCAGGGTGTGACCGGCTTTTTTCCTACCCTGATTACCAATGCTGAAGAGACTGTCCTTCACATACTGTCCACCATCCGGCAAGCCTGCTTAGAACATCCCCTGGTAAACACCTGTGTCACGGGTATACATTTGGAAGGACCTTTTCTTTCCATGGCCGACGGAGCCAGGGGAGCACATGACAAGCAGTACATTAAAGCGCCCTATTGGGGACTGGTAGAGCGTGCCCAGGAAGCCTCGGGCGGCAGGATCCGGTTAATCACTTTATCACCTGAATGGGATAATTCTCCTGAATTCATCAAAAAATGCCGTCAGGAAGGCCTACTGGTTTCGATGGGCCATACCATCGCCAGTCCGGAACAAGTTCAGGCGGCAGTGGATGCCGGGACCACCCTCTCCACGCACCTGGGCAACGGAATTCCCCTGATGCTGCCAAGACATCCCAATCTTTTGTGGGAGCAGCTAGCCCAGGACAACCTGTATATAAGTATTATTGCCGATGGGTTTCACCTTCCCAATTCATTTTTAAAGGTGGCCATGAAGGTTAAAGAAGACAAGGCGCTGTTGGTGAGCGATGCGACCTGCTTCTCCGGAATGCCGCCGGGAGAATACCGATCCCATATCGGGGACGAGGTGGTTTTGCATGAAGGAGGAAAACTGGCGATGAAAAACTCCAACGGCCTTCTTGCGGGTGCCACCAAAACCATTTTGGAAAACGTGCAGTTTTTAGTGGACCAGAACCTGGCCTCCCTTGGAAAGGCCTGGGGAATGGGCTCGGTCATTCCCGGCCGGTTTCTTGGCATTGACAACTATGGGTCACGATCCAACGACAGGGGTGATTATGTGCTTTTTGAACTGAAGGGAAAAAACAGAATCCATGTCCTTCAAGTGATAAAAAACGGAAAGGTGGTTTATGAACCTGAGCAGTAACGGATAAAAATCGTATATTTTGGGATAAACAAAATCAACCATGGGCCGCTTTTCCAAAATAACATCTTTATCTTTTCCTACCTTAAGTTTATTTCTCCTTATCCTATGGGCCTTGGGTCATACCTCCTTTGCCCGGCAGGTTGCCGATAACGGCACCATGATGGAAGTGGGCCTTGCCCGTATAAACATTACCCCTGAAAAGCCCATACGGCTGGCGGGTTACGGTGCCCGGTCAAAAGCACCCTCCCAGGAGATAATACATCAGTTAGAAGCGAAAGCCATCGCCTTCGGCAGCGACGAGCAGGGACCTTCCATACTGATAACGGTGGATCTGGTAGGAATACCGGGACATATCACCAGCGCATTGGGAAGACGGCTAGCCGATCAGGTGAGCATTGATCCGGCACAACTGGCCATCTGCTCTTCCCACACCCACGGCGGACCGGAAGTAGGCAATCTTTTGAATATACTGCAATACCGCGGGG
>DATGOS010000507.1:0-2723 GCA_035305725.1 Cyclobacteriaceae bacterium | reverse complement strand
GAAGGTGCCGGGCCCTGCCATGTGAGCGTGGACCCCAAGGGAAAATATGTATATATCTCCAACTATGGAGGTGGTAACCTAGCGGTATATCCCATCCAAAAAAACGGCGGTTTGGGCCCGGCCACGGATGTGGTACAGCATACCGGAAGCAGCGTCGACCCGGGAAGACAAAAGCAAGCCTATATGCACTCGATCATCCCGTCGGCAAACGGGCAGTATATCTATGCCTCTGACCTGGGCGTGGACAAGGTGTTTGCCTATAAAGTGAACCGGAATAACGGAACGCTAAGCGAAGTGGCCTACGCCTCCAGTACCCCGGGATCCGGACCCAGGCATTTTGCCATACATCCCAACAACCGTTTTGCCTTTTCCGTGGAGGAACTCAGTTCCACCATCGCTTCCTTTGAAATCAATCCAAAGACCGGCGCTTTATCACCCCTGGAGCGCGTTCCCATGCTTTCTCCTGATTTTCCCTCCGACAAAGACAGTTGGGCCGCTGATATCCATGTTTCTCCCGACGGTAAGTTCGTCTATGCTTCCAACCGTGGACAGGATGATCTGGTGATCTATGGTATCCATCCGGAAACGGGAAAACTCAGCCTGGTGGGTTATGAACCGACCAGAGGAGGGCATCCGAGGAATTTTTACATGGATGAGCAAGGGGATTTTATCCTGGTCGCCAACCGGGACAACGACCACTTTGTGATGTTTGACCGGGACAAGCAGTCAGGCACCTTGTCATTTTCCGGAAAGGAAGTTCAGGTCCCCGCCCCTGTCTGCCTGAAAATGCTCCGGCTCAAATCATCCCGGTTTTGATATGGGCGTTTGCCGTCCAACACAATACATTTCCGGAATTACCCCCAAAGGATTACCCATTGGTATAAATGTGGTACGGCCGATAATCATGTCACGCCCAGAGTCGCGTCAACGGCGCAATCCAGGCGCCATAATTATGTCGCCTATGGGGATCTGTGGTGAAAACGACCGTCCGGATAGGGGGGAAATAACATGAAGTACCTCCAGCGCCACCATGAGCCGCACAGTTCGACAGTTCCACAATTCAACAATTCAACTGTTCGACAGCTGCTCACTACTTCACCGATTTACCAGCTTTCCAAAAAGCTTGCTTTATTAACATAGGTGAACGACATCCGCTGTTCTATTCCCGACCTTTGTAATGTAAACTTAAAACAAAACAAATCATGAACAGTACAGCAACAAAAACCATTTGGGCAGTAGACCCGACACACAGTGAATTGACTTTTAGAGTAAAACACTTGATGATCACCAACGTAAAGGGTGAATTCCGGAACTTCGACGCCTCGATAGAAAGTGAGGGTGAAGATTTCGGCAGGGCAAAAGTTTCGGCCACTATAGACGCGGCCTCGATCGACACCAACAACAGCGACCGGGACAACCACCTGAGAAGCGCGGATTTCTTTGATGTGGATAACCATAAGGAAATCACTTTTGAAGGAACCGCCTTCAACAAACTGGACGAGGACAACTACCAGTTAAAGGGATTGCTTACCATGCTGGGAATCAGCAAGGAAATCGTCCTTGATGTGGAATTCGGAGGATTTGTCAAAGATCCTTATGGAAACGAAAAAGCCGGTTTTTCCGTCCAGGGAAAATTCAACCGAAAAGACTGGGGACTAACCTGGAACGCGGCCCTGGAAGCCGGTGGCGTTATGGTCAGCGATGAGGTAAGGGTTAACGGAGAAATCCAGTTCGTGAAGAAATAACATCCCTATGAGGAGCACGGTACGAACGGACTCTTCATCCAAATTAAAAAAAAGCCGGATTAATCCGGCTTTTTTGGTTTATGAAAGCGAAGACAAGGCTTCGGGAATACTTTGCTCGCCGTTGATCAGATCAATTACCTTCCCAATAGTCGTGTCGTCCGACAATACGGCTATAATGGCCTCCGCCACGTCCTCACGGAATATCTGTCGATTGCTTTGGTCTTCGACCTGGGCGGCAATTTTTCCCGTGCCTTTTCCATCCAGCAGCGCAGCGGGTCGCAATATCGTGTACGAGACTCCGGACTCTTTAAGCGCGCGGTCAGCGAAATGTTTTGCAATATAGTAGGGTTTGATGCCGGAGCTGCCCCAGGCCTCACGGTTGTCCGCATGGATGGCACTTACTATGACGAAACGTTTTACGCCTGCATTTTTTGCCGCTTCCATACTTTTCACCGCGCCGTCCAAATCTATTTCCAGGGTCTTGTCAAAGCCTGTTTGGCCACCTGATCCCGCGGTAAACACCACACTGTCGACGGCGTCCATCCTTTCCTGCAGTTTGGCCACGGAATCCTGGAGGTCAATCATGCGGTACCGGATGCCCTTGTCCGTAAAATAATTCGCCTGAATCTCTTTTCTGATTCCAGCTATGGGTTCATATTCCTCCGATTTTGCCAGTTTTTCGCTGGTGAGCCTGCCGATCTTTCCATTCGCCCCGATAATAAGCACCTGCTTTTTTTCCATCACCGATAAGTTTAAGGTTTCTTTTAAATATATATACACGATGGTAGTGCAAAAAGCACGCTAGGTCCATGACCAGCCATTGCCTAGCCGGATTATGCTGCCGATGGGGTAAATCACAGGCCTCAAAACAACGCCGCTCTATTTATGATCTGATATCCCTGTCCTGAAAAAAGAGACAGATTAATGATTAGTGGGAATGTGAGTTCCGCTTAAAATCATATTTCAACCAATTCAACC
>DATGOS010000506.1:0-3061 GCA_035305725.1 Cyclobacteriaceae bacterium | reverse complement strand
TCAACTCCACCCCGATGTCATAACTTTGGGTTCTTTCCCATTTAAGTTCAGGGTTGCCAAAAGATGTCTGTGCCTGACCCTGAACCAGTTCGCCGTCCGGAGAATAGGTGGTCTCCCCGATTAATCCCAGGTACTGGAAATCCCCGATGTTAAAATTACCCACCGCGCCGTAGCTTGCGCGGAGTTTAAGCTCGCTGATACTGGAAGTACCCTGCAAAAACGGCTCCTCCGACAGCCGCCAGGCCACCGAGCCGGAGGGGAAGAATCCCCATCGGTTTTCGGGGCCAAACCTTGAGCTGCCATCTGTCCGAAGGGAGGCGGATACCAGGTATTTGTCCCTATACCCATAATTGATCCGGCTGAAGTACGAGGCCAGGCCCCAGTGGGACTTGGTGGTATAACTCCCGCTCGGGGAGATGATGGCATTGTTCAGGGTGCGGACCCTGTCATTGGCGAAGCTCCCCGCCACGGAGTTTAATGCGGCAAAGCGGGAATTGTTTTTCTGAAAAGAAGCACCCAGAATGCCGGCAAAAGCGTGGATTTCATTGAAGGTCTTGTCATAGCGCAAAACGTTTTCATTGATCCAGTTGATGATCTTTTCATCAGATTCATTTCCATAGGCATTGTTTGCACTTCTGGAGCGGGGCTCATAAAAATTTTCATTGGTGATAAAAGTGGTATTTATCCCCAGCGATGACCTGAAACTCAAATTGTCCCAAATATTCACATCCACATGCATCTCCCCGACATTGTTAAACAAGTCGGAAAGTAAATGAGCCCCGTCAATGGTAGGGATGGGATTGAGTCCGGCGGAAACATTACTTCCCCAATAATCCAACGGTTTCAGATAACTGCCATCCTCCTGGCGTTCCGGGGAAAGGAAAGGTGGCATTTTCACCAGGTTTTGCAATCCGCCGGGATAGTTGCGCCTTGCGGAGTAGTTGGGGCTGATCATCATCCCTGCGCTGATAAAATCATTAACCTTTACATCCACATTGGCCCGAACTGCATACTGCTTGTAAAAGGTACTCCTGAAAGTTCCTTCCTCATCTTTGATCGTGCCGGATATATAGTACGTCACATTATCGGTACCGCCCCTGACGGAGAGGTTGTAATTTTGTATTGGTGCGGGATCCAGCAAGATATCCTCCCAGTTATAATCACCTTCTTTGATTACCGGATTCACTCGGTATTGTACCGGCCGTCTTTCATCCCCCCAGAGCGGAAGCGAAGTATCGCCTCCAGTCCAGGCAAAATCCCGGTTTATATAGCGCGCGGTATAGTCATAAAACTCCTGTCCTCCGGGAATCCAGGCATCACGGCCATGCACCATGGGGTTTGCGATGCCGTAAAAAGCATTGAAATTCAACTGCGCCTGTCCGCTCCTACCTCTTTTGGTGGTCACAATAATAACCCCTCCGGACCCCCTCGACCCGTATATCGCGGCCGCGGACGCATCCTTTAATACTTCAATGGATTCCACGTCGTTGATGTTGATGTTGTCAAAGCTTCCCCCCGGAAAACCGTCGATGACAATAAGCGGATCATTGCTGGCAGAAATAGAACCAGGCCCCCTAATGGTGATCGTCGGGGAAGCGCCGGGAGTACTGCGTACCTGGGAAATGTTCACACCCGCCATTCTTCCTACCAGGGCGGACTCGGCGCGGCCGATAGGCATCTGGTCAAGGATTCTGTTTTCTACCTTAGATATCGCCGAGGTGAGCGAACTTTTCTTCTGGGTTCCATATCCTACTACGACCACCTCATCCAAAGAAGAAATGTCCTCTTCCAGCGTAACATTGATCACGCTGCGGTCACCGACTGGTATGTTTTTTGTCTGAAATCCTATAAAAGAATACACTAATGTCGATCCTTCCGGTACGGAAAGCGTGTATTTTCCATCCATGTCAGTTGCCGTTCCAATGGTTGTTCCGGCCACTGAGACAGTTGCTCCGGGAATCGGTGCACCATTCACGTCTGTAACCGTACCGGTGACAGTCACGTCTGCAACCTGCCCATCATACGATATCGGATCTAATACCATCTTGTCTTCCATGCCATGCGCACTTCCTGCCCCATGCAGGCTCAGGCACAGTATCCCAATGACAATCATGTATGATTGATGCATTGGAAATCGCTGTTTAAGTACTTTGTTTTTCATAGGTTTTGTGGATTGGATTTAGATAAATTTTTGAAACCATGGCGGTTCTTCCATGAATAATAAATGTAATCATTGAAAAAATATAAAAAAAGGATAATGGCGCTTATTCCGGGACCCTTTTTCGAAGACAATAAGTTTATCTTTCCTTGAACAAAATAAATTCCGGTGAATTTAAAACTATCAATTCTCCCCACAGTATATTTGCGGCAAAAAAATATATGAAACAAATTTTACTGTCTTTCAGCCTTTGTTTTTTAACATTACAGGGCTTTGCCCAACATTCTTTTATGGGTATACAAAACAGCCCTAGAAAAGGAATGGTCCATGCGGCGATGAATCCGGCGGAATTAAACAACCTTTCACGGAAGGTGGAGGTAAACCTTTTTTCCGTGGGAGCAACAGCCAACAACAATGTCCTTACCTTCAAGGATATCATTAAAGAAGAAGATGATTACCTTGATCTGGTTTTTGACCGGATGGACGGCCCGGTCACTGTAAATTCCGAAACACAGGTGATGGGCCCCTCATTTGGGTTTACCGTAAACAAATGGTCCTTTGGCATCATTACGCAGGCATTTGTGAAGGGCGACGTGATGGGCCTGGACGCAGAGCTCAGCAGGGCTTTCCAGGACGGTGAATTGGCGGACCAATATTATGACCTTTCCATTCATAGCACTTCCAACCAGCGGGTTAACGTGGCCGGCTGGGCAGAGATCGGTGTACTTGCGGGCAGGGAGATCTGGTCCAATGACGTTCATACATTTTCCGCCGGCGGCAACTTTAAGTTGCTTATTCCGGGTGCATATATGAACCTGGGCTTAGACAACCTGCAGGGAACACTGACAAGAAGCGCGGACGAATTCAGCCTTACGGATGCAAAAGGCAGGTTAAACCTCAGCT
>DATGOS010000505.1:0-3688 GCA_035305725.1 Cyclobacteriaceae bacterium | reverse complement strand
ATCCGTTATTGTTACGACGCACGGTATTGGGCACAGGCTCGCGCATGGTCATGCCGTGCGGATTGTTGGGATTACTGTTATAAAATTCCCATTTGCCATCCTCACGGCTGGATACCCAGTTTCCATCCTCATCAGTTATCTGGGACAAAGGGTCGTAAGGAACAGAATGATACATATTCGGGGAATATTCGACTCCCGGATTGTCTCCGGAGGCCCCACAGGAAAGCAAGCAAGTCCCGGAACCCAAGAGAAACGCAAAATATAATGACTGCTTTATTTTCATATTATTCCTTATTCGAAAGTTTTGTTATTGACTTCTGAGGCACCTGTCTCCTTCAAAATGTCCTTGATCCTGTCCAGTTCCAAAGAAGCATTGTTAGCGATATCAATGGCCAAAACATGTTTGTCGTCTGTGCTTCTTATATCGAAGGTCCGGACCTGGGCCCAGGGTTTGAGGTCACTGCTGATCAAAAACACAGCAACCATACCAAAGGCCGAAAGCAGAACGGTCAACTCAAAGGTGACGGGAATAAAGGTAGGAAAAGGAATATGGTCTTTTCCTCCAATAATCATCGGCCAGTCTATCCCCAGCATATATATCTGCATAGTAAGTGCCAGCGTAGTGCCCAGCATTCCGAACAGAAACGCGGCAATGGGCAGTCGGCTCCTTTTGTATCCCAACAACTCTTCAAGGCCATGTATGGGATAAGGGGTATACACTTCATGGATTTTGATGCCGCTCTGCCTCACCGAGGTCACCGCACTCTTTAAGATATCCTCATCATCATAAATTCCGAGAATAAAATTTTTATCTCTTTCCATGTACATTATCTGTTTTAACTGAGGAAGACTTTAATACTGCTTTTATTTCTGACATATTGATCACGGGCAAAAATTTGGCAAACAAAAAGAACAGGGTAAAGAACAGGCCAAAAGTGAACACATACGCCCCCACGTCATAGATCGTTGGATAAAACATTGCCCAGGAAGAGGGCAGGTAATCGCGGTGAAGGGATGTCACGATAATCACAAACCTTTCAAACCACATCCCGATGTTGACCACAATAGACAGAATAAAAGTAGCTACCACGGAGGTCCGGATCTTCTTTATCCAAAATACCTGCGGGGAAATTACGTTACAAGTCATCATGATCCAGTAAGCCCAGGCATACGGACCCGAAATCCGGTTAAGGAAAGCGTATTGCTCGCCGGTAACCCCGGAATACCAGGCAATAAACAATTCCGTGATATAGGCTATACCCACGATCGAACCCGTGATGATAATTACGATATTCATCAGCTCTATATGGCCGATAGTGATATAGTCTTCCAATTTGAAAACCTTCCTCGTCACGATCATCAGCGTCAACACCATGGCAAAACCGGAAAAGATCGCTCCCGCCACGAAATAGGGAGGGAAAATGGTGGTATGCCAGCCAGGAATCACGGAAGTGGCAAAGTCCATAGATACAATGGTGTGGACCGATAGTACCAGAGGAGTCGCCAAACCTGCCAGAATGAGGGAGACGGTCTCGTACCTGGACCAGCTCCTAGCTGCGCCATCCCATCCTAAACTCAAGGCCCCATAGATATTTCTGCGGATGCCGGTCGCCCTATCCCTGATGGTGGCAAAATCAGGAACCATACCCAAATACCAAAAAACCAGGGATACGGAAAAATAGGTGGAAATTGCAAAAACGTCCCATAAAAGCGGGGAATTGAAATTTACCCAAAGGGATCCAAAGACGTTGGGAAGAGGAAAAACCCAATAAGCACCAATCCATGGCCTTCCCATGTGAACCAGGGGAAACAAGGCGGCGCACATCACCGCAAAAATGGTCATGGCCTCCGCAGCACGGTTAATGGAAGTTCTCCATTTTTGCCTAAACAGCAAAAGTACCGCCGAGATCAGGGTTCCGGCATGACCGATACCTACCCACCACACAAAATTGGTAATGTCCCAAGCCCATCCGATTGTCTTATTTAAACCCCAGGTTCCGATACCCTCCCACAGCGTAATGGCCAGGGCCAGGCCGCCCAGTAAAAGCATGCCCAAAGAAACTGCAAGTCCAATAAGCCATGCTGTGGTTGGTTTTCCTTCCACATGCCTGGAAATATCATTGGTAACATCCCTATAAGTTTTTCCCCCCGTGACCAGGGGCTCCCGTACGGTTGAAACAGCCGGCGGATTTTGGTCGTGTGAAGTAACCTGCATATTTTTTCTTAAGTTATTATTTAGGCCTCTTTTTTATCCTTATTCCTGATTTTGGTGAAATACCATACGTTGGGACTGGTATTGATCTCCTCAAGCACATGATAAGCCCGCTCTTCATTCACTACTTTGTTGAAGGATAGATTGTCTTCGGTAATTTTTAGCTGTTGCGTGATCCTGCTGTTCGGATCCAGCATGTCCCCAAATACAATCGCATCGGTGGGACAGGCTTCAGCACAGGCCGTGTTGATTTCTCCATCAATCACTTTTCTGTTTTCACGCTTCGCTGCCAATTTCCCGGCCTGTATCCGCTGTACGCAAAGGCTGCATTTTTCGATCACACCCCTGGACCGGACAGTGACGTCCGGATTCAGCACCATTTTACCCAAGTCATTGTTTTGGGATACGTTAACTCCTGCAAATTCTTTATTGTCGTGGTACTTGAACCAGTTGAACCTTCTTACTTTATAAGGACAGTTATTGGCACAGTACCTCGTCCCTATACAACGATTGTACGTCATCTGGTTTAAGCCCTCGGAACTATGCGTCGTCGCTAATACCGGACATACTGTTTCACAGGGGGCGTTATTACAGTGCTGGCAGGTCATAGGCTGGAAAGTCACCTCCGGGTTGTCCGCGGCTTGTTCCAGTTCCTTGTTGGTCTCAGCACCTTCCGGAGAACTGTAATACCGGTCAATCCTGATCCAAGCCATTTCCCGCCGGTTGAGCACCTCTTCTTTTCCTACCACGGCGATGTTGTTTTCCGCATAGCAAGCTACCGTACAGGTGCCGCAACCAATGCAGGAATTCATATCAATGGTCATCCCCCAATGATGCTGGCTGTACTTATGGCCACTCCACAGGGAGATTTGGGAAGGCTTCACAAACTCCCCTTCCTTGTAGATTTTAGGGTTATACCTTCCTGCGGAAGGGTTTTCCCTGTATTCTTCCAGGGTCGCCTCCTGCACCACGCTGCCCCTTCCCATGTAGGTCTGGTGCGTCTGGGTTTGCGCAATACGGTACGAGTCGCCGGTCAATTCCAGGCTCACGCCCTGGGTAATGTCAAAATTTGTAAAGCCATTGGAGATGTCCAACAATTCATAAGCATTGACACCCACACCGTTGGCTACTCTGCCGGCATGGGTCCGACCGTAACCCAATGCCAATCCGATGGTTCCATCCGCCTGACCGGGCTGTATCAATACGGGCACGGTAATGGTTTTACCATTGGCGGTTAGCCTGGCTGTGGTAGTGGCACCTTCGTACATTTTTTGCCCCTGCTCATTGGCCCATCTTTGGGAGACGGTAATGTAATTGTCCCAGGTGGCTTTTGTGATGGGGTCCGCCATCTCCTGAAGCCAGGGATTATTGGCAAATGTACCGTTGCCGATCCCGACTTTTTGATAAATCGCCAACTCCAGGCCGCTATTGTCTGCGGGGTATGATTTTGCTACCGCTGCCGCCGCCCCACTGATG
>DATGOS010000504.1:0-4668 GCA_035305725.1 Cyclobacteriaceae bacterium | reverse complement strand
CTGTGGTAACGACCGCTTCGCCTGTACCGCACCCGCCCTCCTTTTCCACAATCTTTTTACATTCCTCCATAATGGAAGGCCCCCCGGCTTTATGAATCGCCCCATCCACTCCCCCACCGCCTGCTAAGGCATTGTTGGCGGCATTAACGATGGCATCTACCTGCACGGTGGTAATATCCTCAAGGACTACTTTGATTTCAGACATCACTTGCGTCATGGGTTCTCCTGTTAAAATGCGGAAAAAGGCTTATTTTCTCTACTGGATTCTGTAAACGAGTCGTAAAGTCCTGACTTAATGGTCAGAAAGATAAGAAAAAATCCAGTGGCTACCATATACGCATGATGATTCCGGAAAGCATGCTGACCTTTTCAGCCACAAAAAAAGCCTCTGTTTCCAGAGGCTTTTACTATTAGGATGTTCTTTATTTATTCGGCCAGCTCAACATTGACCGCATTCATACCTTTTCTCCCTTGTTCTACATCAAACCTAACTTTGTCATCCTCACGGATGTCATCGACAAGTCCGCTTTCATGCACAAAGATGTCTTCATTTGAATCTGATGGTTTAATAAAACCAAAACCTTTGGTGTTATTAAAAAACTTTACTACGCCTTCTTTCATTTTTATTGTATTAATTATTGTTTGTTTTTATATCTCGCGGGAAAATGTCCCGGCAGTGTCTAATTTTATTACTTTTTGCCTTCAGGCATGGGTTGTAGCTCCATGCTACCCAAAGCCCTGAGCATTTGAATATGGTCACGTATGGCCGCAGCAAAGGTCTTTTTGGAATGGTAAGGTATACCAAATTCCCTGGCGGTACCCGCTACAATATGGGAAATCTTTCTATAATGGACGTGACATACATGGGGCAAAAGATGATGCTCGACCTGGAAGTTCAAGCCACCGATCATCCAGGAAAACAACCTGCTTCCGGGGGAATAATTGCTTGTCGTGGCGAGTTGGTGTATGGTCCAGTCATTGGCGATAATGCCGTTTTTGTCCGGCAGGGGGAATTCCGTACTGGGCATCACATGAGCGGTTTGGAATACTACGCTGATGCACAGTCCCGTGATGAAATGCATGCTGAGAAAAGCCAGGATGATGATCCACGGGGCAAGAGGTACCATGACCAATGGGAGTACCAGTGCATAGGAATAATAAAACAGCTTCCAGGCAATAAGCTTTACCAGTTCATTTCTGTATTCGTTTTTCCCGCTGAAGAAGCCTTTGTTCTTGTACCGCCTCAGGCGGATAAAATCCTTGGTCGTTATCCAGGAAATGGTGGAAAGGCCATAGAAAAACCATATATACACATGCTGAAACCTGTGGAGCCAATATTTTTTCGCATGCGGTGAGAAGCGCAGGAAAAACGGAGCGTTAAGGTCATCATCCGCCTCATCTATATTTGTATAATTATGATGTAGGACGTTATGCTGCACACGCCAGACACTGGCATTGGCGCCGATAAGGTTCATGGTATAGCCCATGTACTTGTTAACCCTCCGGCTTTTGGAATAGGACCCGTGAATCGCGTCATGCATCACGCCCATACCGATTCCCGCCATACCAAATCCGCTTAGGATATATAGGGCGAACAGAACCCATGCGGAAGTAACGATACCCGTGTTGACAATGACAATAGGCACGAGGAACAGCGAAAGCATAAAAATGCTTTTGAAGATCATGGTCCTGTTGCCGTATTTGCTCAAATCATTGTCTTTGAAATAATCATTCACCCGACGTTTTAAGGTTGAGGAAAATAGGGAGCCTGTAGCTTTTGAGAATTTTGGAGTCTTAATAAGTAGTTTGTTTAAAATTTGGAGGCCGTTAAAGGACCTTTTGGGAGAACGGTGTAAGTAGTTGGCAGGCTTGTAATTTGGTGGTTGGGGATGAAACGGTCTTTTCGGGGGAACGGGTATTAAAGTAAGGATGTGGATGTTGAAGATCGAATTTTTGGTACTTTCAGTAGTGTTTAAACGCCCCTTCTGAAAAAAAGGTTCGGCAAATAAAATTTTTTATTGAATTATATTAAAAAAAATGATTGCGGAACTTATAATTTTTTCGATAGCGAATTATGTATTTTCTGGCTGTAATTATTTTTTATTTCAACAAAGGTAAGGAATAATCACCAGCTTCCTAATTTTGATCTATTATTAATTCCAATGTTCATATTATTTGAGTAACTTGGGGATGTTGACCAATTGTCATAACCAAAGGCCTCTTGATGCAGGAATTACTGGAATTACCATTAGACCAACCGTTACAGGACATTGATATCCAGTCCGTTATAAGCATCCTGGAAAAGGCGATCGTGGCGCAGCAAACGACGCTTGGGATGATGCTATCCTACCTATACAGGGACCAGGGCGGCGTAGTGGAAAATGTGCATCAAGTCGGCGAAATTAAATTCGAAACGCCCACGTCAGGATCGATCCGGGTTGCTTTTGATGTGGTTGTTTTTAATGCCTGCTGGGATACGCACGGGACCGATCCTGAAATCATGATCCTCCACTTTAACCTTGACGAAGACGCCGGAAGCGTCAAGCTTTATAGTCCCAGTTGGCCGGAACGTGGCCAGGATGAAATCTGATTAAGTACTGTCTTGTGCCTAGCGCCTCTATAGCATTTTTGTTTAAAAAATCCGTTAAGTTCCTGTCTTACTTTAAACAAGCCTTTTATCTTTGCCCATCATTTCATAGATAGGACAGCGGGGTCCTATAATTAAAGTGGTGTTTCATTTTACTGAAACTTGTTTTAAATTTAAACTAAAATGGCAGGAACCAGCCGATTTCACTGTTTAATGTAAGATTTAAGCAATTTATAGGATAATATATCGCATATGGACGCACATCTCGGTCAGTTTTCAGGGTTTTTAAAAGACTTTGAAGCCACCCTAAAGCATCTTTTTCACGATCAGGAAGATATCAACCAACTTAGCCTGGAGCGGGGATTGCCTCCTGATGTCATGGACGCGATCATGGCTAAGGTTCCCTTGTCAGTGGCCATCCCGTCGGAATACGGCGGAAGGGGAAGCATTGTGAAGGAATGTCTGGGGATATTGGCGGCCGCTTCCTATGAATCCTTATCACTTTCCCTGACCTTCGGGATCAACATCGCCCTTTTTTTAGAACCTGTCTCCAAGTACGCCCAGGAGGAGGTGAAGAAAGGTATTTTTAACCGGTTTTTGAAAAACCAAAACATGGGCGGGCTGATGATTACGGAACCTGACTACGGCAGCGATGCCCTAAATATGAAGACCATTAACCGGGAAAAAGAAGACGGTTATGAAATCAAGGGAACGAAACATTGGCAGGGATTAACCGGATGGGCGGATTTTTGGCTTATTGCCTCCAGAAAGGAGCTGGAAACCGGCGAACTGGCCAGGGACATTGATTTTTTTATCTGCGATGTATCGCAGGAGCGCCAAAAAATTGTAGTAGAGGAAATATACGACAATGCCGGTCTGTATATGATCCCCTATGGCTTGAACACCGTGGATGTATTTGTACCGAAGAATTTTAAACTGAAACCGGAATCAACCGGCATAAAAATGATGCTGGATATTCTTCATCGCAGCAGAATGCAGTTTCCCGGCATGGGCATGGGTTTTATCAAGAGGATGCTGGATGAGGCGATCTTGCACTGCAAAAACAGGATTGTGGGAAGCGGCAATCTTTTGGCGATGGACCAGATTCAGTTTCAGTTGTCCAGGATCCAATCCGCCTACACCATTTGTTCCGCTATGTGCGTACGCAGCAGCCAGATCAGTGGCATTCAGTACAACCTGGCCAACGAGGGACTAGAGGCCAACAGTATGAAAGCCGTGGTTACCGACCTGATGCAGGAGTCCGCGCACTTGTTGGTTCAGGTATCGGGCGCCAACGGTTACAAGATCAGTCACGTGGGCGGCCGGGGAATCATGGACAGCCGACCGTTTCAAATTTTTGAGGGCTCGAACGAAATGCTGTATTCGCAGATCGCCGAAGTGATCACGCGCCTCATGCGGAAAAAGAAGGAATTTCACCTGTTGGATTTTCTTAAGGACTTCGTGCTCACCTCCGAGGCCTGCCGGCATTTTCAAAACGAACTGAATTTTTCGATCAACAATGCCCTTTCCCAGCGTAAGCTCGTCGATTTGGGAAAGGTTCTCGGCCGAATCATATGTATTGGCTATGTATTGGAACTACAGCAAAAAGGCTTCAGAAACGATCTTGTGGAAAACTGCATCGCCACCGTCAAACAGGAAGTTGCGGCCTTTATAAGTTCTTTCAGGTTTGAGAACAATGTGCAGGTCATCGGCGATTACCAGGGCGAAAGTTCATGGATGGATTTTGTGTAGATAAGAATGAAGTTTCTTTAAAATTCATTGTAAAAGGCCAGGACCGGAAACTTAACGGTCCTGGCCTTTTTTGAATCCACTCCTTGAACCGCTTTATCCACCGTTGCCATTTCTTGAGGGATAATTTTCTGAATCGCAAGTGCAGTTTTTCTCTCCGTTTCGCGCCTTAGCAAACGCGAAGAAATTTTTTTTTGGAAACAGCCGGAAACTCCGCGGGGGTTGCACTAGGAATAAGTAGCGAACAGATTGAACAATTTTCAGCTATATTGCCTGATTCGTGTTCAATCCCATCTGAAATAAAAATTAGGCAATAGTTTATTTGAAGTTTC
>DATGOS010000503.1:0-2118 GCA_035305725.1 Cyclobacteriaceae bacterium | reverse complement strand
TCAAAAATGCTGAACCACATATTGAAGTGTCGCATCGCTTCGATAAACCACTGATGTACCAAAGATTCCGGAACGAGGATCAATACCCTCGAAATTCTCCCGCTCAACAACAGTCGGTGCAAGATCAAGCAAGCTTCGATGGTTTTTCCAAGACCCACCTGATCCGAAAGCAGGACACGGGGCGCGTAGCGCGAACTTACCTCATGTGCAATGTATAATTGATGGAGAATCAGATCAATTCTTCCACCCAAAAATCCGCTTACAGGAGATCGCCTTCGTGCGTAATCGTGTTGCAAGGTGGCTCTCCGTAAGGCAAAGGCCTGTGGCGTGTCCACATCACCCATCAACAGTCTGTCGTCTGCCCCGTGGCTGGCTGTGACATCACCGAGCTCGGCCTCAGACAATGTCCTGTCTTTCCCATAATAGATATAAAGCCCGTCCTTTAGTTCGACCTGCTTTACCAGCAAGAATTGCTTATAGGTATCGATGATCGTATCACCCGGTTTAAAAACCACCCGACGTAAGGGGGCATTATCCCAAGCATACAGGCGCGTTTCATTAGATCTGGGAAAGAAGACCTTTACCTGTCCTTTGCCGGTTTCTGTTAAAATACCCACACCTAGTTCAGGCTCCCCTATGCTGGTATATCTTTGATTGGGTAAAAATATCTCCATACGTTTTAAAATAGTGTTGAGTTAACCAATAGATTTATAAATATCTCCCGCGGACCTGTCTGCCGATAGGCAGGTATCGCTGATTTACGCAGAATCATCTGCGCAAATCAGCGATATCCGCGGGAAAACAAAACGTAATATTTATGTTAACAGAGCACTAGGTTAACCATAAATAAACCCTTTGTACCTTCTTCTACTTTTTCTCCACCCATGCAAAAGATGACGTTTGAGTCATGCTCAAAATTGTCTCAGCCTAATTCTCCAATTTCTTCACCAATTCCCTTGCGGCGGCACCTCCTGCTCTGTTGGCCCCTATGGTGGAGGCAGATGGTCCGTAACCCACTAAATGAATCCGCGGTTCCTTGGCTACTTCTGTAGCCAATCTCCCGGACATCCTGATCCCACCGCCTTCTTCCCTGGGCAATACCGGATCCAAATGGGATAGCGCCCATCTGAAACCCGTATTCCAAAGGATAACATCGGCTTTTGTTTCTTTTCCGTCTCCCCATTTTACGCCGTTTTTGATGATTTCGCTAAACATTGGAAAGCGGCTAAGGACACCCCTTTTCTCCATAGCGGCGATTTCGGGAGTAAACGGTAATCCTGTCACAGAGACGACCGACTGGGGTAACAGGCCTTTTCTGACCCGCTCGTCCACCATGGCCACGGCCAAGCTTCCAGCCCTTTCATCAAAGGGAACTTTGCTGAATTCCGGAGGTCTGCGTGTGACCCAGGTCGTGGTGGTTACCTTTGAAATTTGATCCAACAATTGAATCGCGGAGATACCGCCACCCACAATGATGACATGTTTTCCTTTGAAATAAGCGGCATCTTTGAAATCCCGGGTGTGTAAATGTTCTCCTTCAAACAGTGCGGCACCCGGATATTCCGGGATGTAGGGACTTTCCCAGGTGCCGGTCGCATTGATGATACCCTGCGCCGAAAAAGCAGTCGATGAAGTATGAATGAAAAAACGGTTTTCCTTTAAATAAACCTTCTCCACTTTTACCGGTCTATACACTTGGAGTCCAAATCTCCTTTCGTACAATTCGAAATAGTGGGGAACGGCAATGTTAGCCCGAACATCCTTTTCATTAGTTTCAAGGGCTTCCTCAAAAGACATACCGGGCAGATCATGAATCCCGTTTACTGTACTCAAGGTCAGCGAATCCCAACGGGATTGCCATGCACCGCCTGCCTGCGGTGCCCCATCTAAAATGATGAAATCCGGACCAATTTCCAACCCCATTTTTTTGAGGTGGTACCCGGCAGAAAGTCCGGCCTGGCCAGCTCCAATGATGGCGATTTTCGTCTTGTAACGGATTTTTGCAGCCATTCATCCCGCTTAACGCCAACCCAATTCCGGTGCCACGTAGTTCAAGATGGATTCAAGCACGTGAACATTGTAAGCTACACCCAAGGTATTGGGAATAGTCAGTAATAT
>DATGOS010000502.1:0-3142 GCA_035305725.1 Cyclobacteriaceae bacterium | reverse complement strand
AGGAGGAAGAAGCCAAAATTTATATCAACAAGATCAGAAACCGGGCAGGTCTTCCACCGGTTACCGCAACAGGAGATGCCCTGGTGGAGCGCTACCGGCATGAGCGTCGCATTGAACTTGTTTTTGAAGACCACCGCTTTTTTGATGTACGGCGATGGATGATAGCCCCTGAAGCGTACACGGACGCACAGGGAATAAGCATCATCCATAAACTGAATCCAGACAGGGTAACGACTACGCCTACCTATACGCTTATCCCTTCCGTAGAAGACCGTGCCTGGAGGGATAGATTTTATTTTATCCCTATAGCATTTGACGAAATGAACAACAACAAAAATCTTATCCAAAACCCACTGTATGAATAGTTGTGTTAAAAAGCCTATTTTTAGAGCATGAAATTATTTCACCTACTTCTTAAAAAACCTATGATGAATAAAACAAATGCGCTTCTTGCAATAATGTCTTTTTCCGTGGCTTTTTCCTGCCAGAAACCGCAGCAGGGGCAAAGTCCGGCAGGAGGCACCAGTGTGAATTTTCCCAAGGTGAGTGATCCGGTTCAAATCACCGACAGCAGTAAGGAACACCTTTTTGCCAGCTACTATGGAATCAACTCCTTTGATGCCTCGGAACGCTATGTGACCGTACTTCAAACCGACATAAAAGACCGGCTTCCGGATGAAAATGAACCGGCCACTTTAGGATTGGTGGACCTGCAAAGCCATGAATTTATCCCGCTGGCCACCACACGCGCATGGAATTTCCAGCAGGGCTGCATGGCGCATTGGCTGGGCACTTCACCCGATTCCCTGATCATTTACAACGATTTCCGGGACGGAAAAAACATTTCGGTCATCATGAACGTGCACACCAAGGAGGAAATCAAAACGATTCCCCATCCTGTAAGTGCGGTGTCCCCCAACGGCAAGGAAGCCATTAGCATTAATTTTTCAAGACTGAGGCTGACCCGCCCAGATTATGGATACGGGGGAAATGGCCAGGACGCAAGAGAAAGCATTCCCTTTCCCGATGATGACGGTATGTTTTTAGTCGACCTTGAAACAGGAGAGGCCAAGCTACTGGTGTCCTTTGCCCAGATCAAAGACATGGTCCCACCGCTTGAAGAGGGAAACATTGCCTGGTTTAACCACACCCTCTTCAGCAGAGAGGGATCAAAAGTTTTCTGGCTTTCCAGACAACCAGGAGATAAAAGAAGAATCACCTCATCATTTACGGTAAATCGCGATGGCACCGACCTGCGGCGATGTTTTCCGGACAACTGGGATGGTTCCCATTTTGACTGGTTAAATGATGATGAACTGATGGTTACCGCCAATTTTGATGGAAAACAATATGCCCACGTGCTCTTTACCGTGGGGGAGGATAATTACAAAAGGCTCGGCAACGGCTTGCTGGATTACGACGGGCATGGCACCTTTTCCCCGGACCAAAAGTGGATGGTAACCGACACCTATCCCAGCAGCGGATTGCGGGAACAGAAAATATATCTGATGGATATGGAAACCGAAGCGGTATTGCCCTTGGGAAGGTTTCCCCAGCCCCCGGAATTCACCGGATTCTGGCGTTGTGATATCCACTGCCGTTGGAGCCCCCAGGGCAATCTTATCGGCTTCAACTCCACGCATACCGGCAGCAGGCAGGTGTACATCCTGCAACTCACCTATTAATCCTTATTGGTAGCATTGGGGGGCGGACCGGATCGCCTCCCATTTGTACCCTTCAGTGACTACGGCGGATTACTGTCCAGGAGGCGGCCGTTTTTCACCTCCATTTATTTGCTATCCGTTACCGGGATCAAACCATCTTCGGCAGTCAATTTGGTAATAATCCGGGATGAGATTTTCAATTAAAAATCCCTTTTGGCAGCTATCCGGCTGTGGGGGCCGAAAAAACATCGAGGATCATGGGAGGCAAAGGCAGAAACGCCATGGGCCGTTCGGATACAGAACTTTCATTTTCCAACGAATATGAAACGCATGCGCCCAGCAAATTGCCATGACCGAGGTTTTTTAGCAACAATTGTCGGCATTTCACCCACACCCTTGTCACAAGTATTAAGAAACGGAACTTTCTACTTGTAAACGCTTTAAGGCTTCGTCAGAAAAATATCACAGAAACCAACAGTCGGACCGTACACTTTAAGATAGAATAAAATGCAAGAAATAAAATACAACAAGCCGGTTTGGCCCGGCAAGCCTTATCCTCTCGGAGCCAACTGGGACGGGGAAGGCGTGAATTTTGCCCTGTTCAGTGAAAATGCCACGGGTGTTTTCCTTTGTCTTTTTGATGCTGAAGAAAAAGAAACGGCAAGGATTAAACTTACCGAACATACCGATCAGGTCTGGCATATTTACCTTCCCGGAGTAGCTCCGGGACAGCTTTATGGCTACCGGGTGGAAGGTCCATGGGATCCCGAAAACGGCCTCATCTTCAATGAAAACAACCTCTTGCTTGACCCTTACGCAAAAGCCATTAACGGGAGCATCGACTGGAGCGACGCCATGTTTGGATACCCGGTGCAAAATCCTGATGAAGACCGGGACCTGGTAAAAACCAGCTCCGACAGCGCTTCGGGAATGAACAAATCCCTCGTGATTGACAGCCGCTTCGACTGGGAGGAAGACGTAGCCCCCAACACGCCCCTACACAATTCCGTTATTTATGAGCTTCATGTGAAAGGCTTTACGGCACTTCATCCCGAACTGGACCCGGCCATCCGGGGCACCTACAAAGCCCTTTCCCAGCCGGAGGTCATCGATTACTTGCTGAAGCTTGGCGTGACGGCCGTGGAGTTGATGCCTGTTCATCAGTTTGTCAACGACCGGCACCTTGTTGAAAAAGGCCTGAGTAACTATTGGGGTTATAATTCCATCGGGTTTTTTGCCCCCCATTATGCTTATTCCTCCTCAGGGTCTGCGGGCCAACAGGTGGTGGAATTTAAGGAAATGGTCAAGGCCCTGCACAAAGCGGGGCTGGAAGTGATCCTGGACGTAGTGTATAACCATACGGCGGAAGGCAACCACTATGGCCCCACGCTTTGCTTCAAAGGCATCGATAATCAGGCCTATTACCGGCTCGTCCCGGACAACAAGCGTTATTACATGGATTATACCGGCACGGGCAA
>DATGOS010000501.1:0-3555 GCA_035305725.1 Cyclobacteriaceae bacterium | reverse complement strand
GGACTGGCCAACAAAGGCTGATGCATAGCGTTCCGCAATTTCCTTTCTCTTGAGCAATCCGTCGTCCGCCCGTTTAAGCTGGCTCATTCCCAATGCGGCCTGAAAATCAGTCAATCTGTAATTAAAACCCAAAACCTGCATTTCCATATACCATCCGGGGTAGGTTTCATGGCCCCCGGCAAAATCAATCGTATTGGTGAAGGCTTCTTCCGATTTTACGATGCCATGGGTTCTGAGTTGAAGCAATTTTTGATAAAGTTGCCCATCATTGGTGGTGATCATGCCACCCTCGCCGGCCGCGATGTGTTTTACCGGGTGAAAAGAGAAAATAGCCAAGTCCGAAAATGTACCGTTTCCACAATGTTGCCGCTGCTCCCGAGCATCGATAAAAAATCCTCCCGGCGCGTGGCAGGCGTCTTCAATGATCCACAGATCATATTTTTTCGCCAGCTTTTTGTAGGCCTCCAAATCAACAGCCCTTCCCGCAAAATCGACCGGAATAATGCCTTTATAGGTCCCTTTAGCGGACGATTCCAACAGGTTTGTTACTTTATCGATATCCAACAGGTACGTGACCGGGTCTATATCGGCAAAGACCACCTCTCCCCCGCAGTACCTCACGCAATTGGCCGAGGCCGCAAAAGTGATGGGGGTGGTAATCACCTTGTCGCCAGCTTTAACTCCCAAGGCTAGCGCACAAAGATGCAGGGCTGCCGTTCCGTTGGCCACCGCCACGGCATATTTTGACCCCACATACGCAGAAAATGCGGCTTCAAATGCCGCAATTCTCGGACCCTGCGTCAAATAATCCGACTGAAGGGTTTCAACAACGGCCTGAATGTCTTCCTCCGGAATATGCTGACGGCCGTAGGGAATCGCATTATTCTCCATTAAACTCCAAAAGAAGGGTCAACATGTTCTTTAATCAATGCCCTGAGACTTTCCACGGTTTCCCACTCGGTGTTATCTCCAGAGGTGTAAGCAAATCCCTGAGGAACAAGTTTGGCGTCGAATTTTTCCTTAAAATCCTGTAACTTCCATTTATGGGTTGCTGGTAGAATGGTAAAATATTTACCCAGATCATAGGTATAAAAAGAATCGGAAGGGGTGATCATTTCTTCGTGGACCTTCTCGCCGGGCCTGATACCGACCACAGGATGTTCGCAGTCGGGACCGATTGCCCTGGCCACGTCCATTATTCTGTAGGAGGGTATTTTTGGAACAAAGATCTCTCCCCCCCAAGCATGTTCCAAAGCATGCATCACCATTTCCACACCATCTTGCAGGGATATATTGAACCGGGTCATGTTGGGATCCGTAATGGGCAATTTTCCCTCTTTCCGCTTGTTCAGGAAGAACGGGATAACCGAACCATTGGAACCCATTACATTGCCATATCTCACCACAGAAAACCGTATGGGATTATTTCCTTTTATGTTATTGGCAGCTACAAACAGTTTATCCGACGTGAGTTTCGTCGCTCCATATAAGTTGATCGGTGCACAGGCTTTGTCTGTAGATAAGGCCACCACCCCTTCCACTTTTGTTTGAAGGCAGGCATCGACCACGTTTTGGGCTCCGCCGATATTGGTCTTTATACACTCATCCGGATTATATTCTGCAATGGGAACGTGTTTCATAGCAGCCGCATGAATCACGAAATCAACTTCCTGCAACGCTCTAATTAGTCGCTCTTTGTCCCTGACATCACCGATAAAATAACGCAATTGAGGATATTTGTCCGTAGGGTACTCTTGAGCCATCTGGAATTGTTTTTGCTCGTCCCGGGAAAAAATTATCAGCCTTTTTATTTTGGGGAAATTTCGTAAAATATGGTTAGTCAGGGCTTTTCCCAGTGAGCCAGTTCCCCCGGTAATTAAAAGTGATTTATTGGATAACATAGTTTTTAATGGTTTATTATTGAACCCCCAAACATTTTCTTATTTCACGCCAGGCTTTCTATGTTTGTCACGGTGACAACCTATCCACCAATATCGCCAAAGTAGCCAGACTTGAGGCGATTCCAATCCAGGCCTGTACACTCATCGGCTGCCGCTCGGGTTTCTCCGGAACGATAATTTCCGCACCCGGTTCAATATGGGGATAAAAGTTAAAAAACAGGAACTTGCCCGTTCGCTTTACGTCTCCGTTGGCATAGATCACATAGGACCTGCCCTTGCGGGCATTTTCTGTAAATCCACCCGCCCTAGAGATATAATTTCTGAAGCCGCGGTTGACGTCATACCGGGCTGTGGTCGGATACAGTACTTCCCCCCTCATCCGCACCGTCTGTAACTGTTTTGGAATGCTGATGATGTCCCCTTCCTGAAGGATGAGGTCGTATTTGGAGCCCGGATCGGCAAGAATCTTCTCCAGTTCGATGCCCACATACTCTGTCTCGCGGATATCCAGCTTGGCGGAAGTAGTGTCCATACCTTCCAGCAATGCATAACGGTCCTGGTCAAGTTCGTTTTCATTTCCTTTGGCCGTTTCTTTCTCCTTGTCCCTTTGTTCCTCCAATTCCTCGATCCTTCGCTCCAACCGGTCGTGCAGACCCTGTTCAAGTTCCGTATAAGAAGCAGAGTCTCTTTCCTGGTCCACGTTTTCCAGCAGGGACTGAAGTTGCTTAAGTTCCCTTTCTTCCTCTTCCACCTCCTCATAAAATTCGGTTCTCCGGATCAGGGTAGCGCCCTTCGCATACGAAAATTGGTTAAGGCCACCCGCCCGCTTCAGGACATCCGAGATCCGCTCATCCCGTTTTTCCAGGGCGAAAGTTCCCGGGTAATTCACCTCGCCTTCCACTTCCACAAGCATTTCCCGCTGAAAACCAATATTTTTTCGGATAAAAACGTGGTCAAAGGGCGCCAGTGCTATCCGCTCAGACTCAGGGCTCAGCTTCAGGTCAGGATCTATTTCTATGGTTATAATATCTGCCACGCTTCCCGAAACATCCCCTTTTTTCCTTCTTGCGATCTCGATATAGGCGTTGGAGGCAGATTCCTTCAAGCCGCCGGACCGGACGACTAAGTCTCCTACGGTCATATTTTCCGCATATGGATAAATTCCGGCACGGTTGACTTCCCCGGAAATTTGAACGTAAAACTCCTCCCGGATATCATACAAGCTCGCGATGTTCAATACGTCTTCCCTTTGCAGGCTGATGTCAGGAACAGTGCCATCAAGGATTCCCTGAATATCTACGGACAATACCGACTGGGTTAGATTTGGGCCGGTCCTGTACAATGTGGCTCTGTTTCTAAAGGCATCCCCACGCAGTCCCTCGGCTTTTTCTATAAGGGTCTTGACGGTCATTCCCTCCTCAAGGGCAAATTCGCCCGGCCGCAGCACGGCACCCAGCACCTGCACCCGGTTTTCATAACGCTTGAGGATTTCCCCCGCAAGGAAGAAATCCCCGTCCTGAGGATTAAAAGTAGTATATTCCGCCGATGTTATGTCTTCCACTTTTAACTGCTCGCCCGTTGACCTTCTCACCGTCAGATGCTTCGTATAGGCCTGATCGGAAAATCCGCCTGCAAAAGACAGCAGGTCATCGAC
>DATGOS010000500.1:0-4029 GCA_035305725.1 Cyclobacteriaceae bacterium | reverse complement strand
AAATGCATGCTAGCCCTTAATCCTCCCCAGAAGTGGTGGTCACTGAGGATAATGTCTTCTGAACCCAGGGAAATACTGCCCGGGATATCTTCAAACGAGGTGGTGCACATATTGGTCGCCAGGGGGATGTTCAGTTCCTGCCGGGCCTCGGCCATATTCACCTGCCCCCTCACGGGATCTTCCAGGTATTCCAGCAGGCCCTCCATTTGCTTTCCATAATGGATGGCGGTTTCCAGTTTCCATACCGCATTGGGGTCAAAACGCAAGGGGACATCGGGTCCAAAAGCTTCCCGTAGCGCCTTTAGCGCGTCCAGTTCCGCCTGAGGTTCAAACACGCCCCCCTTCAGTTTTATGGATTGAAAGCCAAAAGCGCGGCACATTTCTTTGGCCTGCGTTACGATCCCCTCCGGATCCAAAGCCTTGGCCTGACGTGCTGCCGCCCAGCCTTCCGCCGCAGGGTCCGTTTTAAATTCCCATTTTCCTCCCGCGCCTTCATGCTTATAAAAAAGATAAGCGGCAAAAGGCACCCTTTCCCGCATTTTTCCGCCGAGAAGATCAACCACAGGCCTGTTGGTGATTTTTCCGATAAGGTCCAGGCACGCTACCTCCACGGCACTGAAGATGTGGACAAGCTTTCGCTGGTCCCAGGGAGCATCCCCCCTCAGCGAGGCGGACTCGGAACCAAAATAATGTTCCAGTTCCTGCTTGATACGGTTCAACTGGAAAGGGTCCTTCCCCAGGATTATTTGCTTCGCGGACTCCAGGTCTGCGTTGATACTTATATTGCCGGGAATTTCGCTGATGCCCGAGATACGATCCGTGGTAACGAGCTCCACGACCGTCCGAAGCGCATAAGGCGCATGAAGTCCGGCCGCATTAAGCAGCGGCGGGTCTGTAATGGCAATGGGGGTGATGTTTACCTCCGCAATCAGCGGTCCGGCCTGACGGGAAAATTCATTCATTGGCATAGAAAAAGAAATTGGGAGCCACTAAACTTAAAGTTTCTTGGCCAAAAATCCATATTTTGATTGAAATTTCCTACCAATCCAACAACTGCCGAATATTCCCTCCCTTCACCCTCTTGATATCCTTCGCTCCATACCCACGCATGTGGGCATCCACTATTTTTGGTGTTCCGCTGCCCCAGACGGTTTTTTCGGGACCGAATTCTTTGATCACCCGGCGGGTGAAGGGCAAGGCACTTTCATACAGGGGGGCATCCTCGGCAAAATGGTTGAGCCCTGAAAGCTTCATGTAGACATCCGGAAACTGGGACAACTCCAGCACATGCGCAAATTCTACCCCTGTACCCATATGGGGTTCCGCCAGATGGTCAATCAGCACCTTGCTGCCCGGAAAGGCCCGGATCGCGTCAGCCGCCTGTTCGGCATAATCGGGCCCAATATGCAGTTCTACGATGATGCCCAGGTCCACGGCCGCTTTCCAAAGCGCACGCACGCCAGCGTCCGCAAAACTGTCCAGATAGGATTCTTTTCCCCGGTGGGCATGAAATCGGGTAGCAACAATTCCGGGTTCTTTTTTCACCAGTTCCCTAAGCTTCCCGGGTGCCCCGGGGTCCTTGGGATAAAACAAACTTGTACCCTTCAGCCTTTGAGGTTCTCTTTGAAGACAATCCAGGATCAGTGAATGATCGTCTCCATACGGTTCCGGATGCACAATCACCGCACGGTCGATGCCCTCATCTTCCATCCGCTGAAGGTAAGCACCCAAGGGATCGTTGGGTTGCTTTGATACATCAGGATGATACGTGGCTTTTTCGTGAAACGGGTATTTTTCAACGTTCGGGCTGAAAATATGGGCATTCCATTCAATTACCGGCTCCTTAGCTGCCTGCTCTTTTGGACCGGGCGATCGTTTTTCCTGCCCTATCCCCAAAGCCATGGAAGGAATAAGGCCTGAAGAAATCCCTACCGAACCAGTGGTAAGGGCTTTCACGAATGTTCTTCTTTGCTCGTTATGTTTCATGGGAAATGGCTTGAATAAGTGCAATATTGTATCCGAAAGCGAAAGCATGGCCCTGGAGGCCACTGTTGGGATCATCATGTCCTGGAATATGATCGGGCATCACCATACCGTCATACCCCACGTCCCGTAAAGCCCGGACCACCTCCACAAAGTCCATGTCCCCGTTGTCAGGATAGACTTCCTGAAAATTGTTCCAGCCACCCTTGATGTTGCGGAGGTGGATGTTAAAGATCTGCTTCCGCTCCCCTACCCATTTGATGATCGGGATAATTTCGGTTTTTGGATCCTTCAGGCCTTCTGCCGTAGAACCCAGGCAGAGGTTAAAACCATGGGACGGGCTGTCATAAAGCTGCGCAAACCTTTTGATTCCTTCAAACACATCCGGGCTGTTCCATCTCGAGATTGCCGCATATCCTACCGGCGCAGGAGGGTCGGCAATATGATTGCCCAACTTCACCTAGTATTCCTCTGCCACGGGAAGTATCCTGTCCAGGAGATAGGTAATCCGCTCATAAAGTTCCTCGACCGAAACATCCCCGGCAATTGTTTTTTCCTTGTCCATGCCGCGCTTCACCGCCTCCTCATAGTTCCAGGTACTATAACTGGCATTTCCCCTTTTTGGATCCACGGTTCTTCCGGTGCGGAGTATAGGAAGGATGATAGTATTGTATAAGAGCAAGTGTACGCCCGTCTTTGCGGACACCTCAATCATTTGTTGAATCATCTCTATTTCCCTGTCCCGTTCCGGGCTTTTGCCAAGCATGATGTTGGGGGTGGCTACGCGGTCGATGCCCGCGGACGAAAGGGGCAAGTGATAAGCGTCCAGGCTGATTCCGTATTTTTCGCAAGCCTCCCTTTTGGCCAGGGAGTCTTCCAGATCCCAACCCACTCCCTCAATGAATTTCGGTGCGCCCCCATCTATATTGAATACCCCGTGACGGGCGAGGAATTCAAGATTTTCCTTTCCGGTGCCACCGTGCTGACAGCCGACCTTCATCAAAACCTTTTTTCTGGCTCCCGTGGCCCGCTCAGAGGCTTTGTTCCCCTTGCCTAATGCCGCTGTACCCATGGCACCTGCAGCGACCCCGACAGAGCCTGCGGCAAGCGTTTTAAGGATGTCTCTTCTTTTCATGCTGTTTTATTTGGAATTGTTGGATATCTGCTCCATGAACAAGGCAAGCGCACTGTGATCCAGTTCTTCATTTCCACCGGCAATGATGGCATCCATATGGGCGGCGACCTGGGCTGACCCGTATAGGGGCACAGAAAATTCCTTCCCTGCCTGCAGTGCAATATTCATGTCCTTGCGGTGCAGCTTCATCTTAAATCCGGGCTTAAAATTCTGGTCAATAATTCTTTGCCCATGTAGGTCAAGAATCCGGCTCTGCGCAAATCCTCCCAAAAGGGCTTCCCGCATTTTTGCCAGGTCCAGTCCGGCTTTTTTTGCCAGCGCAAACGCTTCCGCCACTGCCTGGATGGTCATTCCTACGATCATCTGGTTGCAGGCTTTGGTCATCTGTCCGGCTCCCGCATCCCCGATGAGCACCATATTTTTGCCCATTACCTCAAACAGCGGCAAAGCCTTTTCAAAAGCCTCTTCGCTACCGCCTACCATGATGGAGACCGATCCGGTTTCCGCGCCTACCTGCCCTCCAGACACCGGCGCATCTAATGCTTCCACCCCTTTCTCCTTCATCTTTTCATAGATATTTTTTGCCGTAGACGGGGCAATAGTAGACATGTCGATAAAAACCGTCCCTTCGAGGATCCCTTCCAGCACCCCCGCTTCACCAAATACCACTTCTTCCACCTGGGGCGAGTCCGGAAGCATGGTAATTACAAAATCCGCCTGCTCAGCAATAGCCTTGCTGGTGGAAAGTGATTTCGCCCCCGCTTGTATCAGCTCCGGGGCCGCCCTGTTTGTTTCCAGGACCAACAGTTCATATCCTGCTTCCAATAAATTCAGGGCCATGGGTTTGCCCATTATCCCCAATCCGATAAATCCAATTTTCTCCATAAGCTGAATTCTATATTTTGTTGATT
>DATGOS010000499.1:0-2525 GCA_035305725.1 Cyclobacteriaceae bacterium | reverse complement strand
TATCCGCTTACCGGCAATCCGTTCAACGGCTTAAGTTCCGAAAACTGGTTTAAAGTATTTGCCATTGCCTATCCCGGAAGTGACCTGCTGAGCCTAAACGGACAAATTCCGGATTATGTGTTTAGAGGTCCCTCGGGGGCCGGAGTCGCCATGGAAGGAGATCCCAGGGTAGATCCTTCCCTGTACCACCAGGATTTGAGGAATGTCGGTAACAACTATATTATTCAAAAGCTCAACAAAACGAACGACGGCGGTGATTGGTGGGACTGGACTTTTAACCCCGCACCATCGCATATCCATAACATCAGCTTCAGTGGGGGAACAGAAAAAGCGAAATACCTTTTCGGGGCGGGCATCACGGACCAGCGTGGCACCATGGTAGAATCTTTTAACAAAATGTACTCCGCCAGGGTAAATACGGAGTTTCACCTAAGGGACAATATCCGGGTAGGTGAAAACCTGAACGTGATGCATGTCTCCAGGCCTTCCACCTCCGATGGAACCGTCACTGCTGCCTGGAGAATGACGCCCATCGTGCCTTTGTACGACATTATGGGCAACTGGGGAGGAACCTGGGGAGGACCTGACCTGGGGGTAAACTCCAACCAGGTAGCGGTAACCACCCGGAACCTTAAGGACGACCGGAACTATGACTGGATCATTCGGGGAAATGCCTTTGCAGAAGTGGACTTTCTGAAAAATTTTACGGCAAGAACAAGCATTGGCTACAACATTACCAACTCCTACGACCATAATTTTACCGCCAACCAGCCGGAAAACCTGGAACAGAGTACCATTGACAACCGCCTGGACATCACGGCGGGCTATGGCAGTACCATGACCTGGACAAACACGGTCAATTATACAAATATCTTCGGCATTCACGATGTGAGCGTATTGGTGGGTTCTGAAGCGATAGAATCCACGAACAGGACGGTCGCTGGGGGATCCGGAAGATTTTTCTCCACCGATCCCAATTTCCAGACCCTAAACAACGGCACGATAGGCATTTCCAACAGCAGTTCCGTCGCCAAGTCTGCCTTGTTTTCCCTGTTTAGCCGCGTGGATTACACCTTTGACAGCAGGTATTTGATCAGCGCCACCTTGCGCCGGGACGGTTCTTCAGTGTTTGGTCCGGAAAAACGGTTTGGCTTTTTCCCTTCGGTTTCGGCAGGATGGCGGGTAACCCAGGAGCGGTTTATGCAAAACGTCACCTGGCTGAATGATTTGAAGGTCAGGGGAAGTTATGGGATTCTTGGTTCGCAAAACAACGTAGCGGCTACCAATGCCTTTTCCCTGTACGGCAGCGGTTTGGGCACCACCTATTATGACATCACCGGGGCCAGTACATCGACGGTTTTGGGGTTTTCACGGTCCCGGATCGGGAACCTCTTCACCGGCTGGGAGGAAAACATAGTCTCCAACTATGGATTTGATGCCACGATCCTGGATTACAAACTGGAAATTTCGGCGGAGTACTTTAAGAAATCCATCAATGGTTTGTTGTTCACGGAACCCCTGCCGGCGGTGATCATTGGCGGTGCCACCGCGCCCACCATCAACATAGGCGACATTCAAAATACCGGGGTGGACGGGTCTGTCAGATACAGCAACAGCATCGCCGGCGATTTGAACTTTGGCGTCACCTTAAATGTCACAACCTACAAAAACCTGGTCGTGGATATCCCTGATCCGGGTTATTTTGATTCGGGTTCCGGCTATTCCATGGGCAGCATCGCCAGAAACCAGGAAGGGCATCCTGTCAGTTCATTTTTTGGCTACAAAGTCATCGGCCTTTTCAACAGCGATGAAGAAGTAGCTTCTGCACCCACACAAAGCGGGGCGCAACCAGGCCGATTCAGATACCAGGATACCAATAAGGACGGCGCCATCACGCCGGAGGACAGAATACATCTGGGTGATCCAAATCCGGACTTCACCTATGGATTAAACCTCGCCCTCGACTATAAGGGCATTGACCTGTCCGCATTCTTTTACGGCTCCCAGGGGAATGAGGCATTTCAGAGCTTATTGGTATACACCAACTTCTTCTCCAGCTATATGGAGCAAAAAAGCAACCGCCTGCTCAATGCCTGGACACCGGAAAACAACAACACCACGGTGCCAAAAATTGAAACCTCCGGCTCATTCAGCACCACCCAGGTGGCGAACTCTTATTTCGTTGAAGACGCGTCCTACTTCAGGATGAAATCCCTTATCCTGGGTTATACCTTTCAGCCCGCACTGTTGGAGCGGCTGGGCGGCATTACCAACCTTAGGATCTATGCCCAGGCCGCAAACCTCTTTACCATCACCAAATACAGCGGTCTTGATCCCGAAATCGGAGGGCCTACGGCCAGTTTTGGGATTGATAACGGAAGGTATCCGAACAACGAGAAAAGCCTGATTTTTGGGTTAAACGTGTCCTTTTAACAAAAAAACGAGAATAACACCATGAAAATAAACTTAAAAATCATAGTCACGGGATGTTTGTTTTTCATATCCACACTATCCTGTAAAGAAGA
>DATGOS010000498.1:0-8614 GCA_035305725.1 Cyclobacteriaceae bacterium | reverse complement strand
AGCTGCAGAATCTTTTAATGCCAAAATAAAGGCCTTCAGATCACAGTTCAGAGGTGTGAGAAACGTATCATTTTTCCTGTACCGGCTCTCTAAGATCTATGGGTAATTTAATTCCTCCCCAGGTTTTTTGCTTGATCCGTGACCCTCCCGACTGAGGTCGGGATGCTCTGAACCAACTGAGCTTATAATGGTTCAGGATAATCTCAAGCAAGAAAAGCCCCTAGCTAATGCTAGAGGCTTGTAGTGGGAGTTACTGGATTCGAACCAGTGACCCTCTGCTTGTAAGGCAGATGCTCTGAACCAACTGAGCTAAACTCCCATAAAATGAGATTGCAAAGATAATTTTAAATTCCGTCGACGCAAATAATCCGCTTCAAAATTATCGCAAAAATTTATGCGGCTCTCTTTCCCGGACAGGGGACGACACCAATTTGTACGAATATTTTATTACGTTCTCCCTCCATACTTACTCCAGGTTGAATGAAACGCCCCCTTTTACCCAGCGCCTGGGCATTTGCACAAATCCCGCTTCCGTATACTCGGTGTTGCTGATGTTGGAGGCCTCCAAAAAGAAACCAATGACCTTCATCCGCCTGAAATCCACCCGAGCATCCAACAAGAAATACGGGTCCGACGCTATCCTTTCCAGATAACGTGCTTTTACTGTCAGTTCTACCGTTTCCCCAAAACCCGCCTGCAGGCCCCCGATCAACTGGTGCTTCAGGGAATTTAAGGCATACCTGGATTCCACACCTTCTGGCTGGGTCAAGTTGGCATCCAGGAGGTTATAGGAAAAGGATATCTTTTCCAAGGTTGTCCAGCCGATTTTTCGCTGCCACGCATAATTGAAGGATGTTTCCAGGCCATGGAATGTCACCTCACTCATATTTTCGGGGGTCCAGGGGTTGGGCGATTCGCTGCCGGGCGCACGGATCCAGTCAATCAGATTTTCCGTGTGCCGGTTGAAGTATACCAGCTCCCAAGCCACTTTTCCTTTCTGGTATTTCCATCCTGCTTCCAGACTTACAGCCTGTTCCGGTTCGAGGTCCGGATTGCTGACGTTGCTGGGGTCCTCATAATATAAATCCGTAAACGTCGGAATTCTATAGCTTTTCCCGTAATTGCTGTACAGGCGTGAACTTTCGCTGAGCTGGAAACCCAGTTCGGCTCCCGGAAAATGCTTCCAGCCGTACTCGTTGTAATAATTGGAATACATTCCGGCGCGGAAATCCCATTTATCCCAGAAAGAAAGCCGGTGTTCCGCAAAAATTCCCACAAATTCCCTTTGCCTGTTTCCCAGATTGTTGCTTTCGATTTTTTCCTTTCTACCTTCCAGCCCCAGTCCGGTGGAGCCGATCTTGCTGTCGTACCGCGCATTCACCTCAATGGCCAGCACATCGTTGCTGTGGTTGTTGGTGAAAAATTCCGGCTCATGCCTCCTGAGTCGGAATTCATCAAGGTTTCTTCTCCAGTAGGTGCGGGACTGTAGGTACCAATCCTGGGTGGTAAGCGTATGGCTGAGGGCATAAAGGAAGGTCTGCACACTTTCCCATTGGTCGGGATGGGAATTGGTAAAAAAGCCGTTAGCGCCGAAATCCCTGTCGGCAAAGGCTGCCATTGCTTTCAGTTCATTTTGGTCATCGACTTCCAGTGCCGCTTCATAAAAAACATTGCTCACCTTAAAATCCGAATTGTGCCAGTGACCGTCAGAGGCATCGTGGGAGACAGCAAGCGTTTGCCTGTAATTGCCAACGGGCAGTGAGGCTGAAATACTGCCCCCCCTCAGACCAAAATCCCCGCCATAAATCTGCCCGTTGAAGGTGCGTTGATTGGGAATTAAGGTCCGAATGTTGACGGCGCCCGCATAGGCGTTAGGGCCATATATCCGGGATCCCGGACCTTTCAGTACCTCAATGCGACTGATCCCATAAAGGGGTATGGGAATATTCATCATATGGTGGCCGGTTTGGGGATCGTTTAGCTTGATCCCGTTGAGTAGCATCAAAGTCTGGTCAAAACTTCCTCCCCGAATGCCTACATCGGCCTGGATGCCGCCCACGCCCCGCTGCCTGACATCGATTCCAGGTACAAAGGACAAAACTTCCTGAATGCTGCGGGCAGGACTGGTTTCGATCTCTTCCCGTTGGATGAGATGGATGTTTCGGGATACCTCAGCGAAGGGAATCTCCATCCGGTTTTCCATGATGGTAACTTCATTAAGGTCCAGGACCTTCGTACTGTCTTCCTGGGCCGTTCCCGGGAAACCAAAGCCACACAGCAATAACGCCAATAGGATTCTCTTCATCTCCGTTTTCCGTTTCAGTACAAAGTAACTGGGTTTAGGCATTAGCAAACAAGGGAATGGAAACAAATAACTGACTGAGGGACGGTTTTTTTCTCTTTCGAGATGTTTGCGTATTTTAGCCAAATTATTTGATGGAACGTATCCTGAACCTACTCATACCTAATAAGCTTATGGAGTTGAAAAACATTACCCAAAGAACTTTAACCCTCGTTTTCCTTTTCGCCAGTATATTTCAGATACAGGCCCGCCAGGGTTTTGACAGCAACCAGGATGTTTTCGACGAATTTACGTATCGGCAGGGATCTGCTTACCGCACAGCGACGGGAAAGCCGGGGCCACAGTACTGGCAAAACCGGTCCGACTATCAGATTGAAGCCGAACTGGATGACAGCACCCACATGATCAAGGGCAAGATAATTATTCGCTATACCAACAACAGCCCCGAGGCCCTGGATTTCGTCTGGCTGCATCTGGAACAAAACAGGTTTACGCCGGACTCCAGGGGCACGTTGACCACGCCGATCCAGGGTAACCGCTACAGCGGGGATGTGGATGGAGGATACACCATCAGCAACTTAAGTGCAAGTACGGGAAAGCGGGGCAGCCCTTCCAATAGCCACCTGATTACCGATACCCGCATGCAGGTGTTTTTTAATGAACCTATTGCTGCAGAAGGCGGAACGGCAACCATTTCCATGGATTTTGAATACAAAATACCGGTGAAGGGAATGGACCGGATGGGCAGGCTTGATGTGGAGGACGGTACCATTTATGCCCTGGCACAGTGGTACCCAAAGATGGCCGTGTTGGATGACGTGGAGGGATGGAATATTGAACCCTACCTGGGCGCGGGGGAATTTTACCTTGGCTATGGGGATTTTGATTATAAAATAACCGTTCCTTATGACCATATTGTAGTAGGCTCCGGAGAGCTGCAAAATCCCGCTGATGTTTTAACCAATCAACAACGGGACCGGCTGAAAAAGGCAGCGGAGAGTGATACCACCGTGTATATTGTAAGTCCTGATGAGGTAAATCAAACAAGCATCACCCGGCCAAAGCAGGACGGAAAGATCACCTGGCATTTTACCATGGAAAATACCCGTGACGTGGCGTTCGCCTCATCCAGGGCTTTCATTTGGGATGCTGCCAAAATTGATCTGCCAAGCGGCAAAAAGGCGATGGCACAGTCGGCATATCCAAAAGAAAGTGACGGAGACGATGCCTGGGGTAGATCTACCGAATATAGCAAAGCATCCGTCGAGCACTATTCTGAATGGTGGTATGAATATCCCTATCCGGTGGCCGTAAATGTAGCCGCAGATGTCGGAGGCATGGAATACCCGGGATTAAACTTTTGCAGCTACCAAAGCAAAGGGGAACGCCTGTGGGGCGTGACGGATCATGAATTTGGCCACAACTGGTTTCCAATGATTGTCGGGACCAATGAAAGAAGATATGCCTGGATGGATGAGGGGTTCAATACTTTCATTAACCATTACAGTTCCGTGGAGTTCAACAACGGGGAATATGGGTCCAACCTGGACCAGACGAGAAGATTCGTCAGTTGGTTGACCGACGAAAACCGGGAAAGCATCAGCACCTATCCGGACGTCGCCAACACCGCGAACCTGGGTATGATTGCCTACCGGAAGCCGGCGATGGGCCTGATCATGCTGCGGGAATACATCTTGGGAGAAGAGAGGTTTGACCGGGCCTTTAAATCATATATCCGCACCTGGGCCTACAAGCATCCCCAGCCCAATGACTTTTTTAACCATATGGAAAACGTAGTCGGCGAAAATCTGTCCTGGTTCTGGAAAGGCTGGTTTTACGGTAACGGTAACATTGATATCAGTATAGACCAGGTCATGCCATTTGGAGGCAAATATGTGATTGTGCTCTCCAATCGCGGCGAAATCCCCATGCCTGTACAGCTGGAAGTTGCCTATGAAGACGGCACTGTGGAAACTGTCCGGCTACCCGTCGAGATATGGCAAAGGGGCAACCAGTGGAACCATTTGCTCACCAGCGAAAAGGGAATAAAGTCGGTGGAAATTGATCCTAACAAGGTCACCTCGGACATTAACAGCTCCAACGACCGGTGGCCGGTGAACTTGTATCCGGAAAAATAACGATCAGGTGCTTGCTCTGAATTGAATGGGAAATGGCTGCTCCCAGGCTTATGCCAGGTCGGGAATTTGCCTTTGCAGTACTGGAAGTTATGGCGTCGGGAGTGTCCGGCGTTTAAAAGTTCGCCGAAGTTTTATTTAATACTCATCGTTGATTTCAATCCAGTACCCGGTCGGGTCCTGGATGTACACCTGCCTGATGCCGTCGGGTCGTACATTTATGGCGTTTGCCACGCCTTTGGAATTGGTGAAGGGTATGCTGTTGGATTTCATCCTTTCAATAAAATCATCCAGGTCCGCCACGCTAAGACAAAGGTGGTTGCTTCTTTTGAACACCAATTCTTCCTTCAGTCCTTCAATCAGATGCAGGGTGACCCCCTCTCCCAGGCTGTACCAAAGATGTAGGCCATCTTTAAAAGGCTCCTCAGTTTCTTCCAAGCTCAGAATGTTCGTATAAAAGTCCCTGGTTTCTTCCAGGTCTTTTACATAATAAGCGATATGGTTGAGTTTTGTCTGGCTAAAGGCACTGCTCATGGATACGAGTATTAGAACGAAAATGACGATGAATTGATGTTTCATGGTAATGGCGCTTAAGAGACAGTCCGCAAACGAAAAGCGGACTTACCTTTCCAAGAAGCAATTGATTTGGCGGAAAAATAAAAAGGAGGGGAATACCCCCTCCTTTAGTTAAAGGTACTGTTAGTTAAAGGTACTGTCTTCGAAGTGAAACGCGAGTTTTTCCGCCTCATCAACCAGCTTAATGGCCTGCTGATATACTTCGTTGATGTCATTAATGATTTTGTAAAAGGCATTGTCGTCATAAATCGACCTGCCCATATGTGCTTTTATCAGCGTCTTCAAATACTCTTTGGATTTGAGATATTCTTTCTCATTAAAAGCAACCTGGTTCCTTTCTCCGATTTTGATTAGTTGCTTCAGCATGGCTTCAGAAACCTCATAGTTGTCATAATATTCCTCAAAACTGACGTTGTCAAAGCTTTTCTTATTGTTTTCCAGGTACTCCATGATGAGTTCCCTGTGGGAATCCGTTCCAAAAAGCCTGTTGACATAAGTGCTGACCATGGAGGTGTCAAGCGGCACGAAATAATCGGGCATAATTCCACCGCCTCCGTACACGGTTCTTCCTTTTACGGTTTCGTATTTCAGGCTGTCATTGAACTTAATGCTGTCCGCATTGAAAAACTCCCCATGGTCCATCCTGTTGATCCAATCGAGGTTATAATCCTCTTCCCCCTCTCCGTAAGGCTTTTGAATGGACCTTCCCGAAGGGGTATAGTATCGGGCAATCGTCAGCCTAAGTTCTGCACCGTCCGACAGGTCGATGGGCATTTGCACCAGTCCTTTGCCAAAAGACCTTCTGCCTACAATCAGCCCCCTGTCATTGTCCTGAAGCGCGCCAGCCACAATTTCGGAAGCGGAAGCACTGCCTTCGTTGATCAACACAACCACGGAACCCGATTCGAAGCTGCCTTTTTTGTTGGCAAATGCTTTTTGGTTGTACCGGTTTAATTTACCTTCCTGCGATACGATCACCGCATTATTGGAAAGGATTTCATCCGCTACACTGATGGCGGCACCCATGTATCCCCCCGGGTTCCCCTGGAGGTCCAATATCAGTTTGGTCATTCCCTGGGACTTGAGTTTTGTCAGGGCCTTGACAAATTCATCGTAGGTCGTAGCCGCAAAGCGGGTGATTTTAATATAACCAACATCCCCATTGATCATGTAGGAGGCGTTGATGCTGTACTGCGGGATTTTATCCCTGGTGATGGCATAGTCGATCAGCTCTTCCTGGTTTTTCCTTTTAATGGCCACATTTACCACGCTGCCCTTCGGCCCGCGTAACAGGTCAAAGACGTCTCTAATAGTAACGCCTGTGCCCGCCACCGTTTCTCCATCCACTTTGATAATCTGGTCGTTGGACTGGATGCCAAGCTTTTCCGATGGACCGCCGGAAAGGGGGGCCACCACATAAATGGTGTCTCTTAAGATTCCGAATTCAATGCCGATGCCGTCAAATTCCCCATCAAGTTGGGATTTGGCAAGGTCAGCATCCTTCGCAGTGATATAGCTGGAATGGGGATCAAGTTTTTCCAGTATTTTTTCGATACCATGCTCCGCCAGTTCATTGGTGTCTACGCTGTCCACATAATCCCTGTTGATATAAGTAAGGACTTCCTGGATTTTATAGATGGCTGATTTTAGATCATTCTGGTTGGATTTTGTCTCCACAAATGTTGCTCCTATCCATATGCCCGCGGAAATTGCCAGTGCAAGTACGATAGGGAGCCTAATTTGGGCTTTTGTGTTCTTTTCTTCGCTCACGTTGTCCTTTTTTAATGTTTTATTAAGGCGATATTCTATAATTGATATTTATTTCCGAATATAAGTATAAACATCAATTATTCCGCTTTGGTTTTGGCTATTCCAAATTAAATCAATTTTGCTGGGTTAATCCCTCTTTTATTGATGCAAAAAAGGTATTTTTGTGGATATGTCGGCACCAAAAAACATACCGAAAAGCTCAATAGGTGATTTGGTGGAACAAAACTATGTTTTTGCGGCCGTGCTGCATTTTTTTGGGATCAGTTTTTTCCAGTATGAGGAAGCGTCCCTGGAGGAGGTCTGCAAAAAATTTAAAGTAAATCCGGTACAGATCATGACGGAGCTGGAAAGCTGGGCCCTGAAAAAAGAACCGAGCAACGAAGAGCTGTTTTTGCATCCCATTGAGGTTCTGGTGGAATATCTGAAAAAAAAACACCATTTTTTTCTGAGACATGAATTGCCATTTTTGTCCAATATGATATCGGGAATCAGATCGGTCAAAGCCTTCGAGGCGTTGCTGGCTGACATGCGCTTGATGTTTCCGCTTTTTGTGGATGATTTTATCCACCATGTCCACGAGGAAGAAAACACCCTTTTCAGGCGGATCTCCCTGCTGCACCAGATCGAACGGGGGGAATACAACCTGGTCGACGCGCTGACCTTGCTGGAAACTACTCCCATAGGCATGCTGGCAGAAGAGCATGAGGTGCATGACGACGAAATGGAAGGGATCAGAAAACTGACCTGCAACTACAGCCTGCCGGCTACTGCTCCCGTGTCCATCAAAGTACTGTACCACGAATTGGAGGAGTTTGAAAAGGAACTGGTGATCCATGCCAAAATTGAAAACGACTTGCTTTTTCCCAAAGCCATAGAACTGGAGAAGGAGGTAAAAAGAAAACTGGTCAATAAAATCCGGTCAAATTAGATGGGTAGGGTGTTGGCTATTGATTTAGGAACAAAACGCACCGGCATTGCGGTTACTGATGTATTAAAGATGGTGGCCAATCCGTTGGCCACGGTGGCGACTTCGGACCTGCAGTCCTTTCTGAGAGAATATTTCGAAAAAGAAGAAGTGGATACCATTGTTGTGGGGCATCCCATGGCTATGGATGGATCGGACACCCAGATGACCCAACGGGCATTGAACCTAAAGGCCAGCCTGACCTCCAAATATCCCGATAAGGAAGTAGTGCTGGTCGATGAACGGTTCACCTCCAGACTGGCCATGAGGAGCATGATCGAAATGGGAAGCAAAAAAAAGGACCGAAGGGAAAAAGCCGGAAATCTGGACAAGATAAGTGCCGCCATAATATTGCAATTTTATTTAGAACAGCCATGATATATCCGATAGTAGGATACGGAAATCCGATACTAAAGCGAGAGGCGGAGGAAATTAAAGAAGGGGAAGATGTCTCCGGTCTCATTGCTGATCTGTACGAGACAATGGACAATGCGAGAGGAGTCGGACTGGCCGCGCCGCAGATCAACAAGGGACTCAGACTGTTTGTTATTGACAGTTCGTTGATGATCGAGGAGGGGGACGACGAAAAAGGAATCCGGAAGGCATTTATCAATCCCATCATTTTGGACGAATATGGGGATGACTACACATTTGAGGAAGGATGCCTGAGCATTCCTGAAATAAGGGCGGAAATTATTAGGCCCGAAACCCTGACCATTGAGTATTTTGATGAAAACTGGAACTTGAGGGAAGAGGAGTTTTCGAAGATGACGGCGAGGGTGATCCAGCATGAGTATGACCATCTTGAAGGTATTCTGTTTGTGGATTATCTGAAAGGGTTAAAAAGGCGGATGATAAAAGGAAAAT
>DATGOS010000497.1:0-3506 GCA_035305725.1 Cyclobacteriaceae bacterium | reverse complement strand
GTTCTGTATGGTGCCGGTCAGTTGCTCCGGCCGCACGCCCTGCTCTTCGGCCGCCACAATATAGAAGGCGAGCACGGGGATCACCGCCCCGTTCATGGTCATTGACACCGACATTTTGTCCAGGGGGATCCGGTCGAACAGTATTTTCATGTCCAGCACCGAATCCACGGCTACGCCGGCTTTGCCTACATCCGCCCTTACCCTGGGATGGTCCGAATCATAGCCCCGGTGCGTGGCCAGGTCAAAGGCCACGGAAAGTCCTTTTTGCCCTGCCGCAAGGTTATTCCGATAAAACAAATTTGATTCCTCCGCCGTAGAAAATCCCGCATATTGCCTGATGGTCCAGGGGCGCTTCACGTACATGGTGCTGTAAGGTCCCCGCAGATAAGGGGGAATCCCCGCGGCGGCGCCCAGATGTTCCATTTCCCGCAAATCTTCCTCGGTGTACACGGCCTTCACCGCGATTCCCTCGGCGGCTTGCCACGGTGCGTGCGGGAAGTTTTCCTGGGATCTGAAAGTACGGTCAGTCTTTATTTTATTGAGGTCCGGTCTCATAGGCTTTTTTCCAGGTTAAAACTGTGGGCGATAGGTTTAAGCTGATAAGCTTCCTCTTCGTATGCTTCGGGCGCGGGTTTTATCTTGAGCGCTGAAGAAATGCCCGGTATCGTCAGTCTTTCATCCATTACCCGGTTGAATTTTTCCAAACGTGTTTTTTTGACATCGTCCTGTATGGTATGGTTCAAATACGACTTCCACCATCCGCCTTTTTCTTCCACGGTTTTCAACAGGCCGAAGGCATGCCCGTGCAGCGCATCCATCAGACATTCAACAAAATAGGAACCCGCGGAGGGATCCATTACTTTGTCAAAATAACATTCATCCTTTAAAATCAGGGAAATGTTCCTGGCCATTCGCTTGGAGAAGTTGTCTGGCTCCTCCGAGTTATCATGGGGCGCTACAAAAAGGGTATTGCAGCCGCCAATAACAGCGGCCATGGCCTCAGCGGTATTGCGGATCAGGTTGTTGTCGGCTTCGATCCCGGATTTTGTCCATTGGCTGCTAGCCACAAACAGATGGATATCCTCGGGTTTTACAGCCACACCATACAATTCCCCCAACTGCTGAAATCCTGCCCGATATGTTTTTAACTTGGCCAATTCCATAAAAAAATTAGAACCCACGGCTGTATACACAAAAGTGTCCCGGAATATATCTTCCGGTTTTGCTCCATTTTCGGTGAGGCCATGCATGAGTTCTACAAAGGCAGCCATGCCATAGCCCAGTTCCTGAACGTTTGTGGCACCGGTATTATGGTAGATGGCTGTATCCAGGCAGATGCTTTTAAAATGGGGAAATTGCAGGCTTAATTCAAACAGCGCCAGCGCCTGCGCAAGTTGTTGTTCCAGATCAATCCTCCGCTTGAACCCCTCCGTCAGGCTGTCCCAAAGTATGCCTCCGTGTAGCAGGCTGAAGTCATGGGATTGATTACGGAACCAGCCCAAAAAGGATCTCAATATGGCTGCCGGTTCACCCAGCGGCCGTAACCAGACCTGCGCAGCGCCTGTCGACAGTGTATTGAATATAATATTTAGGTTCTCCTTTCCTGTTAATCCCAGGATGATGCCGTCGGCCCCGTTGTTAAGGACCGATAGGATCTCCCGGTTCATTTCACTTTCGGGCGCCACCGTGATTTCCACGGTGTTGCTCCAGATCCTCGGCGGACGGTCGGGCAGCGGGGGATTTATCCGGTTTTCGTAGTATTTGACCCATTGGGAAGAGGCAGCATCTTCCGCGGTGTAAAAAGGGAGGAGGGAGAAACCCTCCGGGACTTTAGTAATGAGACGGCCAAAATCCTCACCCTTCAGGTCTTTGACCGCCTGGTCGATCCAGGCCTGTTTGTCTACCGGGGGAAATCCGTGGTTATTTTTTGTTTTCATGTGCGAAAGGTTTCCGACCTGGACAAAATGACCAAATATCCGGTCATTTCCAAAATTACATGTTTGGCAATAAAAAACGGTATTATTTGCTGGAAAAGCAGGTAAACAGGTGGAGCCCCGAAATAAAAAAATCGGCCCGAAAAACGACCGCTATATCCTTAAAAATTTATATTGCTTAAGGGGGAACAGGCACGGCCATAAAAAGGGTGTCAAGTGATTTTTGATTTTTTATTTAAAAATAATTTGCCCAAATTTGTTTCCCCCGACCGGGTTCGGGATCAATTTTTAATACCTTCTTGTAATTAAAATTTCAATGGGTTCTGAGGCAAAAGCGGTATGGAATGAATGTTTGCGTGTCATTGAACAACATGTGAATGACCAGAGTTTTTCCACTTGGTTTAAGCCCATTAATCCGGTGAGGATAGAGGGGTCCGTGCTTACCATACAGGTTCCAAGCCAGTTTTTTTACGAGTGGCTTGAGGACAATTATCTCCAGGTGTTAAAACTGGCGATTAAATCCGTCATGGGTGCCAACGGCAAGCTTGAATATGCCGTGGTGGTGGACAAAGGCAATTCCCAAAACCAGCCTTACGTGGTCAGTTTCCCGCAGGGCAACAACAGCGCGGCCTATACCAAAAAGAAGGAACTGAAAGATGACCAGAACAACAACAGGACCCCGTTTGACATGCAGACGCTCCACAGCGACGCGCTCCTGCAATCCAACCTGAATCCCAACTACTCCTTTAGTTCCTTTATCGAAGGAGACTGTAACCGGCTGGCCAGATCGGCGGGTTTTGCCGTGGCTACCAAGCCGGGCATTACCTCCTTCAATCCCCTGATGGTGTATGGGGGCGTGGGTTTGGGCAAGACGCATTTGATCCAGGCCATCGGGAATGAGATCAAAAACGGACTGGAGGACAAATTTGTTTTGTACGTGTCGTCGGAAAAATTTGTGAACCAGTTTATGGACTCCATCAAAGATGGGAACGTAAAGAACTTCACGAATTTCTACATGCAGGTGGATGTGTTGATTATAGATGACATACAGTTTCTGGCGGGGAAAGACAGGACCCAGGAAATGTTTTTCCACATTTTCAACCATCTTCATCAGAACAAAAAGCAGATTATCATGACCTCAGACTGTCCCCCGAAGGATCTGAAGGGCCTGGAGGAACGCCTGTTGTCCAGGTTTAAATGGGGACTGACTGCGGATCTTCAAATGCCGGATTTTGAGACGCGGGTGGCCATCATCAAGAAGAAGATGCAGGCAGAGGGTATTTATATCCCTGAAGATGTGCTGGAATACCTCGCATACACGGTGGATACCAATGTACGGGAGCTGGAGGGGGTATTGATCTCCCTGATTGCCCATGCCTCCTTAAACCGCGCGGAGATCGACCTCGGGTTGGCCAAGAATATCATGAAGAATATCGTAAAAGATATCGAAACCGAGGTTGGAATAGATTTTATCCAAAAAACCTGCTCGGATTATTACGGGATTAAACTTGACGATCTAAAGGCAAAGACCCGGAAGAAAGAAATCGTGACGGCCAGGCAGGTGGCCATGTA